>DASQPR010000328.1:0-7376 GCA_035643815.1 Micromonosporaceae bacterium
TCGACATGTTCGGTGCGCCGCATGTCGTCAAGGACGACGGTCTCGCCGCGGGTAAGGGTGTTGTCGTTACCGACGATCGCGCCGTTGCGGTCGAGCACGGTGCGTCAGTACTGGCCGCGGGCCACCAGGTGGTGGTCGAGGAATATCTGGCCGGTCCGGAGGTGTCCCTGTTCGTGATCACCGACGGTACGGTGGGTCGTCCGCTCCTGCCCGCACAGGATTTCAAGCGCATCGGCGACGGCGACACGGGCCCGAACACCGGCGGCATGGGCGCCTACACGCCGCTCGACTGGGCGCCGCCGTCCCTGGTGGACGACGTCATGACCGCCGTGGTCGAGCCGACGCTCGCCGAGATGTCGCGGCGCGGCACACCGTTCGCCGGGCTGCTCTATGTCGGCCTCGCGCTGACGTCGGCGGGGCCGAAGGTCGTCGAGTTCAACTGCCGCTTCGGCGATCCCGAGACTCAAGTCGTCCTCGCTCTGCTCGACTCGCCACTGGCCGGCGTGCTCTACGCGGCCGCAACCGGCGCGCTCTCGGCGGCACCACCGCTGGTCTGGCGGGACGGTGCGGCCGTGACGGTCGTCGTGGCCTCCGAGGGATACCCGGCCGCACCGCGTACGGGTGACCCGATCGACGGGGCGGACCGGCCGGGCATCGTTCATGCGGGCACCCGAATCGCCGCCGACGGCTCACTTGTCTCGTCCGGCGGGCGCGTGCTGTGCGCGACAGCGACCGGATCATCACTGGCGGCCGCACGGGATGCCGCGTACGCCCTGGTCGACTCGATTGCGCTCGCCGGATCACAGCACCGTACGGATATCGCCGCGGCGGCCATCGACGGTGCCGTACGCATCCCGAGCTGAGCCGCGTCGTGGTTCGGCCCCGGAGGCGACCGTCGCGCCGTGATGCGGCCCCGGGCATTCGGGGCCGCATCACCCACCGATGATCAAGCGATAGGACGACGGCGACTACGGGTCACGCGAACCGGCGTACAAAGTCGAGCGCGGTCGTGGCGACCTCCTGCCAGCCACTGTCGATCGTGAGTGCATGGCCCCGATTGGGGATTTGCACCATCTCGGTGACGCCGACGTTGCGCTGCTGCTTCTTGAACGTCGCCTTGGCGATCGCTGGCGGCACCGTGTGGTCCTTCTCGCCGGCGATGATCAAGAGCGGTCCGCGATCCGGGCTCTTGCTGTTGACCTTCACGTCGGTCCACGGGTTGAAGTTGGCCGAGGCGGCCTGGAAGAGCGGCGCGCCCGGTGCGGCGACCGAATACTGCTCGTAGAGCGCCTTCGCCTCGTCCTCGCTCACCGCATTGCCGAAGCCGTAGCGGAACTGCTCGTACGTCAGTGGTACGGCCCGGTGGATGTTGGCCGGATTCTGCAGTGCGACCGAGGCGACCCGCAGCGCCGAGATCGGCAGCGGGAGTACGCCACGGAATGGCGCCGGCGAGATGGCGACCGACGCGGCGGATAGTCCCCGTCCGGCCAGGATCTGGGTCAGCAGACCGCCGAATGAGTGTCCGACGATGGCCGGCTCCTTGGCGAGCTGGCCGATGAGGCCACTGAGGTAATCCGCGACATCACCGACGGTCTTGTTGGCGAATGTTTCCGGATGTTCGTGGGCCTCGGCGACCGTATCGGGGTCATCCGGCCAGCCGAGTTCGACCGGCGCGTAGCCGGCCTGCTCGAAGAGTGCGGCCCAGCGGTCCCAGCTGCTCGGCAGCAACCAGAGACCGTGGACGAACACCACCGGCGTACGTCCCGAGGCGTTGGCCGCGCCGATTTGCTCCATGTCGTGGGCATTGCTCATAAATCTGTTTCCTCCTGCTGTCGTTGACGGCTGCTGGGCTTCGGCCACGGCGCTGCGACAGTGACGACCTCATGGGCCGAGTGCCGGCGGGCGATGGACGACGAGTGCCGTGACATGGTCACCCATCGGCATGCCTGCGCATGATCCAGGCTTTCACAGGCGACACAAAATTGGGTGGGAGATGGACCATTGCCGCGGCTCTTCTGACGCGATCCGTGAGATGTGGCGAATGGCTTAGTCCGTCGCGAGACCATGCTTCCGGTCGCCGTCCACGGCCGCAGACGGTAGCTCGGCCGAGCCCGGGCTTCGACCGTCCAGCGCCAGCCCGATGAGGGCGCCGACCGCGCACACGATCGCGGTCGCGAGGAAGATCGAGCGATATTCCTGCTGGAGCGCGTGGAACAGGGCCTTTTCGTAGACCGCTTCCTCAGCCGCGAATTGGGCAGCCGACTTGTTGATCGGCAGCGGCGTGATGAGGTGCGCAGTCAGTTGCTGGAATTTGTGCAAACCCCAGGCGGCCAGCGCGGCCACCCCGATGAGCATGCCCATCATCCGGGCGACCACAAGGGCCGCGGATGCGATGCCGTGCTGCGCGGCAGGGACGGCGCGCAATACCGCGGACGCGAGTGGCGCGATGATGAGGCCAAGCCCAAGTCCGGCAATTGCGAGATCGGTGTCGAGCATCGGGAGCCGGATCGGTCCGATGTGGTGGGACGCGGACAGCACCTCGATCGGCCAGCGCGAGACCAGCCAATAGCCGAACGTCGCGATCACCAATCCAGAGACGGTGACGATGCGTTCGCCGAAGCGCCGGACCAGGTAGCCGCCGATGACGGCGCCGATGGGCAGGGCGATGAGGAAGCGAGCGAGCAACAGCGAAGCCTGGCCGGCGGTCTTCTCCAACACCGTCTGTGCGTCGAGCTGGATGAACAACAGCGTTGCGAGCAAGCCGGCCCCCGCGAGCAGGCTCGTCGCCACGGAGGCGAAGAACGGTCGTTTCGCGACGCCGGCCAGGTCCATCAGCTTCGTCCGAGCGGTGATCTCCCAGACGACGAACGCGATGAGCAGTCCGCCGCTGATCGCCAGCAAGATCGGGCCGTTCGGCGGCAACACCCCGTTCTCCGGATGCTGGTTGTCGAGAGCGGCGACCAGCACGCCGAGACAGGCGGCAAGCAGCAGACCGCCGACCACGTCGACGCGCGGCCGGTCGGCCGGGTCGTCCGGGCGCCGAGCGGGCACGTTGCGATGGACGAGAGCGGCCGCCGCGACGGCCAGCGGGATGTTGATCCAGAACACCCAACGCCAGTCGACCTGCGAGGCGACCCACGCGCCGTAGAGCGGCCCGATCACACTGCCCAACTCCTGCGCCGCACCGACACCGCCCAGCACCCGCGCGCGGGACCGATCGGCGAACAGATCTGCGGCCAGCGCGAGTGTGACCGGCAGCAGTGCACCGCCGGCCACGCCCTGCACCGTACGGCCGATCACGAGCCAATTCTCGGTCGGCGCCCAACCGGTCAGTGCCGACCCGGCGGCGAAGCCGGCCAGCCCCGCGTAGATGACGATGCGTCGGCCGTAACGATCCGAGATCCTGGCCAGCAGCGGCATCGCGGCCACGTATCCGAGCAGGTAGCCCGTGACGATCGGGGTGGCCCGCTCGAGCCGGTTGATGGGCAGCCCGAGCGAGTTCAAGATCGGCACGAAGATGCTGACCACTACATACGCGTCAATTGCCGCGAGCAACACGGCGAGGCCGCCAACTCCGACGGCGATCCGGCGACCCGCGGACGAACCGCGGCCGTCGCCGCCACCCGCACCCACCGCGGAGCTCGCGGGCGTGCCGGCGGTGGCAGCGTCAGGGCGCATTGACGGTGACGGGCGCGTTGTAATTCGTCAGGGTGATGGTCACGGTGGCGCCCTTGCTTGAGCCCGATCCGGGCACCGTAAACACACCCTTCGACAGGCGGTGTGTGGTCGTGTCGATCCAGATCTTGCCGGTCGTACCGGCGCCCGAGCCCGGCACTAACGACTTGATCGCGACCGGATCCGGAGTGACCGCGACACGGTATGCGTTGTGACCGTTGACCGACTCGATCGCCTCCGTCGTCGGGTTCTTCGCCGTCTTCATGAGCTGCACGACCCCCCGGTTCGGATCGAGGATCGCCGACGGGTCGAGGATCGACGACGCGGTGGACAGGGGCATAGGCGAATAGCCGCCGGTCACACCCTTCAGGTAGAAGGTGTTGTTGGTGATGATGAATGCGACCTCGACGTTGACGCCGAACTCGCTGATGTTCGCGCTGCCCTTGGCGTCGCCATTCGCCTTCAGGTCGCCATCGGCCTTGGATAGCGGCAGGCCGGGAAGCGATCCATTGACGGCGATTCCGAAGTGCACGGTCTGCACGGTCGACATCGCGGCCTCCGACTGCTGCATCAGCGTCGGGCCTGACGGCAGTGTCGTGGCAGTGGTCGCGGCCTTCTTGCTGGAGCAGGCCGCGGTGGTCAGGGCGAGTGCGACAGTCACGGCCGCGATCGCCAATCCGCGGGTACGAAGGAGTGAGCGGCCCCGGCCGCCAGACCGCACAGAACCGCCCAGACCAGGCGTTATGTCGACCTTCGTCGCGGGCTGCGCCGGCGTCACGGACTGCGGAGCAAAGCGGCTACCTGACATTGGGGCATGGTATCGCTGTGTGGCTCGAAGCGCCTGGGCCGTGTTCGTCTCAGCGCCCTGGACCGACGGTCGGCGCACTCCGAGCGAGCGTGGCCCGGGCAGCTGTACGGATCTTCGACGCCGCCCGCCTCGCGAAGACCGGCCAAGTTCCGTACAACTGTTGGCCGAGGCGCTTAGCAATCACAGTGCTTATCGGATCTGGACTCCGGAGATCGCGCGGGCGACGACGAGGCGCTGGATTTCGGACGTACCCTCGAAGATCGTGTAGATCTTGGCATCTCGATACCACCGCTCGACCGGGTGGTCGCGCAGATAGCCGGCTCCGCCGAGGATCTGTACGGCTTGCTCGGTCACGCGTACGGCGACCTCGCTCGCTTTCAGCTTGCTCATCGAACCCTCGCCGGCCTCGAACGGGCGCTCGTTGCGACCCATCCACGCGGCTCGCCAGATGAGCAGCCGTGCCGCGTCGATCTCCGTACGCATGTCGGCCAGCGAGAACGCGATCGCTTGGTTCTCGATGATCGGCCGGCCGAACTGCTCACGCGACTTGGCGTAGTCGAGCGCATATTCGTACGCGGCCCGGGCGATGCCGAGCGCCTGGGCACCGACGGTGGGCCGGGTGGACTCGAAGGTCCGCATCGACGCGGAACCGGACGACCGGCGGCCCTCTCGCGCCCGGGCGAGCCGCTCGTCCAGCCTCTCCTTGCCACCGAGGAGGCACGATCCGGGAACCCGTACGTCGTCGAGGAACACGTCGGCGGTGTGCGACGCTCGCAGGCCAAGTTTGCGCAGCTTCTTCGCGCCCTCGAGGCCGGCCGTGCCAGGCGGTACGACGAACGCGGCCTGGCCACGTGAGCCAAGGTCGGGATCCACCACGGCCGTGACGACGTGCACGTTGGCGATGCCGCCGTTGGTGGCGTACGCCTTCTGGCCAGTCAACACCCACTCGTCGGTGGCCTCGTCATAGCGAGCCCGGGTGCGCATCGCCGCGACATCCGAACCGGCCTGGGGTTCGGTCGAGCAGAACGCGCCGACCTTCGGATCAGCCGCGTCACCGAAGCACTGCGGCACCCACTCGAGGAACTGTTCGGGCGTGCCGCTGCCGTAGATCGCGGCGACGGCGAGCCCGGTGCCCATGATGGACATCGCGATGCCGGCGTCGCCCCAGAAGAGCTCCTCGGTCACGATCGGCAGCGACAGCCCGGTCGGGTCGCCGTACGCGTTGACGAGGAACTCGAACCCGTACAGGCCGATCTTGGTCGCCTCGGTGATGATGGGCCACGGCGTCGCCTCGCGCTCGTCCCACTCCGCCCCGGCCGGTCGGATGACGTCGGCGGCGAAGCCGTGTGCCCAGTCCCGGAGATCCCGCTGTTCTTCGTTCAGGTCGAGGGAGAACTCCGGCATCATCAGGCCTTCGGGATGTCGAACAGATCACCGATCTTGGCGGCCAGACCGAGGTCGCCCTTGGCCTTGAGCTTGCCGGTCATGAACAGCATCACCGGGTTGGCGTTGCCCGTGACGACTTTCAGGAAGTCGGCGCCGCCCACGGACAGCGCGAGCTTCGGGTCGCGGGTCGGCGTCGAGGACAGCTCACATTTGCCGTTCTCGATAACGAGCTCGTACGTGTCGCCGCCGCCGTCCGGGCGGTCGCCGATGGTCCAATGCACGACGGCGTTGGTGGTGCCGGCGCGGTCGGCCCTAAACAGCGTCGGCATGCGGCCGAAGATCTCGCTCAGCACCTTCTCGCGCTGATCGCTTTTCATCAGAGCGGTCAGCTGCTCGGTTGAGGCGCCCTTGACGACGTGGGCGAACTGCTTCGGGTCGTCGCTCGCGAAATTGGTGAGGTCGATGTCGGCCATCGGGTGTCCTTTCCTGCGCGCCGGTCGGTCGGGTCGCATGCGGACGGTCGCGACCGGCGAAATCGGTGGCGAGCGGCGCCGGCGGGACGCGACTCGCAAGTTACTGATGCGTAACCTTACGCACCAGTAGGTATGCTCGCAAGCGTGTCGACCCGACGACTGCCCCGCAACGTGCGCGAGCCCCAGATGCTCGACGCCGCGGTGGTGGAGTTCGCTCGGCACGGCTTCCACGCCGCCTCGATGGACGACATCGCGGCCCGGGCCGGCGTCAGCAAGCCGATGGTGTACGCGTACCTCGGCGCCAAGGACGACCTCTTTGTGGCATGCCTGCATCGCGAGGGCACCCGGGTAATGCAGGCGATCGTCGACGTCGTCGATCCCGCCCTCGCGCCGGACGAGCAGCTGTGGCACGGGATGCGCGCGTTCTTTGGATACGTCGCCGCCAATCCCGATGGCTGGTCGGTGCTGTATCGGCAGTCACGGGGTCCGTTCGCCGACGAGGTGGCCGCGATGCGGGCGCGGATGATCGAGGTGGTCGCCGGCATGCTCGCCCGCGCGGTCGAGGGCCGCGGTCGGGCGCCGTGGACGACCGACCTGACGCCGCTGGCATTCGCGTTGGTGGGCGCGAGCGAATCGCTGGCCGACTGGCTCGCCGACCATCCGGACGAGCAACCGGAGTCGGTGGCCGGCCGGCTGATGAACGTCGTCTGGCTCGGCGCCGCGCAGCTCCTTGATGGCGTGACCTGGCGGCCGTTGCCCCCGGCGGCCCGCGACGACGTTGCTAGCCAATCCACAGGTTTGTCATGGCGGCCGCCAAGTTCGGTGGCCGAGCCTGGCAATGGCGACTACCCACCCGCAGCCGTCGCCATCAGCAGGAGGCCGTCATGACCGACAAGCCGGAGCCGGGTCCCGTCGCGCCCGAACCCGTTCACCCCAGCGCCGACCGCGAGACGGTTCCGCTGGCACAAACGCCGAACCCGGCGGCCGCGCCGGTGCCGCCGAACGAAGGGGACGCGCAGCCCGCAGCGCCCGCT
>DASQPR010000329.1:0-3554 GCA_035643815.1 Micromonosporaceae bacterium
GACGATGAGGAACGCGGCCGTCACCTGTCCGTCGGGTGTGGCGATCTTCGTGAACGAGTGGCTGAACTCATGTGACCCGGCGGCGCCGAACCTGAACGACTGCGTGCCAGAGATCGGCGACCCTGTCGACGTGCTGACCCAGCGGTACGTGATAGTGACCGGGCCGCTGGCCGTGACGGTGGCAACGCCGGTGGTCGACCCGGGACAGTTGGGGCCGACGTATGTCGGTGGCTTCATGGTGGCGTTCGCGATCGACACCGCGACCGTGAGTGGCGTTGTCGGCGTGAGCGTCGGTGTGGCGGTCTGTGCGACCGGCGTCGTCGCCGGCGCGGCCGTCGGCGAGGTCAACGAGGGGGAGGAGGTCGCGGGCTCCGGCGAAATGGCCGGCAACAAGCCGGGTGACCGCACGCCACTGCCACCGCTGCCGAGGCCGCCGAAGGCAAGGAATCCGACGCCGACGAGCACCCCGATCGCCACGACCGCGGCCGACACGATGAGGGCGACGGGTCGGTGCGCCGGCACCGCCGCGAGCTCGATGGTGTCGTCGGGCTGCGGTGGAAACTGTTCCAACATGCCGTGCTCCGAGCTGACAGGGATGCGACCGCGGCTCACATTGCCGGTCCGTCGCCCGGCGCGCAAGTCAATGGCGTGCACCTTTACGTTCCGCAAACGTACGGGTACCGGTCCGTTATCGACCCCGGCCGGACCTCGACGGTCGACCCGGAACGCAGGTGAGCGTGGCGCGAGTCGACGAACTAGTGACGCGGACGCCGGTTGCGGAGCGCCTCGACCGACTTGGCGACGCGGTCGGTCCGAGTCTCCGGCTTCTTCGCGTCGGTCACCCACGTCGCGTACGTCTTCTGGTTCGTGTACGACAGCGTGTCGTAAAACGCACGCGCGGCCGGGTCGGCGTCCAAAGCGGCAGCGAGGTCGTCCGGCAGCGTCACGGTGCGCGGCGCGTCATCGACCTCGACCGTCACGTCCAGCATGTCGCCGGCAGCGACACCGGAGCGGGCGCGATGCTCGGCGCTGACACCGATCCAGTGCGACCCGCCCATCGGTGCGATCGTGGTCCGGTACGTATAGCCACCGCCGAGGGTCACCCGTACGGCCGGGCGTTTGCCGGCACCGAGCCCGGTGACGACATCCTGCGGTACCTCAATGCCGGTGGCGGTCTTTCCGTTCGACTGGAGCTCGGCCCGAAACTTCATGCCGCCAGTTTCGCAGCGGGCCGCGGTGCGCCGACCGTCGGGCTACGCGCCTGGGCAACCAGCGTCAGGCGAAGTACGCGTCCGGGTCGGTGTCGATCGTGGTCGGCCGCTCGGCCGGAATCGCATACTGCTCGGTCAGCACGGTCATCGGCCCGGGCCACGTCGCAACGGCGACCTCGATCGGCCGGTGTTCGGCGTCGTACGCCGTATGCAGTAGGTGCAGCACGGGTGTGTCCGGGCGGATCGCGAGAATCTCGCACTCCTCTCGCGTCGGCAGGCGCGCGGAGACCTGATCGGTCGCCGTCGCGTACGTGCGACCGGTGACGTCTTCGACCTCCTGGTAGAGCGGCCGGCCGAACGCCTCGCGACGGGCGAGCGACGTGCCCTCGGCGTCCGTCGGTCGCAACCATGAGGCGCCGACCTCGACGGTTGCGTCCTGCGTGCGCACGACGTGCCGGCGGAACACCAGGGCGGTGCCGACCGGCACACCGAAGGCGTCGGCCACCTCGTTCGGCGCGGGCGCCTGATCGACGTCGACGAGCTGCTGGCGGTATCGGGCGGCGAGGTCGGCGTGGTAGCCGCGCTGGGGGCCGTACCGTCCGCGGGACAGCCGGTTGAGCCGTCTCCGGGTGCCCCGGACGTACGTCCCGGAGCCGGGTTTGGTGATGAGGACGCCCTCGATGCGCAGTTGGTCGATGGTCCGCTGGACGGTTTGCTTCGCGACGCCGAACATCTCAGCGATCGCCGGGATCGAAGGCAGGCGTTCGCCCGGGGCCCAGTCGCCGCGCCGGATTCGCGCCCGCAGTTGGGCCGCGATCTGCCGGTGCGGATGTTCGGTCATGCCGGGATTGACGGCGGTCGGATCGATGGTCATGCGAATCCCACCTCTCTGCGGACGGCGGTGGGCGAACGCCGGGTTTGGGCGACGCTGAGCCGCCTGTCCGACTTAACCTAGCTTCCTAGGATGCGCTACGGGGTGTGACACGCCGCGAAACCCATACATCGGTACGGCAAGGCTCACGCAACCGACAAACCACACGGCGAAGTCTCACGTCCACCGTGAGGGTTCGCGCCATCGTCTCGACCAACAAGGATCGCAGCGACGATCGCGGCGAGGTGAAATCCACGAAGCCGGGGGTCGAAAGACCTAGTAGAAGGTCGGCCTACTTCGCAGTCGGGCCGCCGCGACGACGGAGATACTTCTCGAACTCCGACGCGATCTCGTCGCCGGACGCGGCGCGCATGCTTCCATCGACCGCGCGTTCTTCGAGTTCACGTACGTAATCGGACAGTTCGGAATCCTGCTCGGCGGCGACACGCAGCTTGCGTTCCCAGGAGGCCGACTCCTCCGCCAGATCCATCATGGGGATCGGCAGGTCGAGCACATCCTCGACGCGATGCAGCAAGGCAAGCGTCGCCTTCGGGCACGGCGGGTTATTCGCGTAATGCGGTACGTGCACCCAGAACGACAACGAGTCCAGCTCGGCCCGCGTACACGCGTCATGGAGGACGCCGACGATCCCGGTCGCGCCCTCGTAGCGGGTCGGCGTCAGGTCGAACTTCTCGGCCGAATCCCGCGCTCCGGCGTTACCGCTGATCGGTAGCGGCCGGGTGTAGGGCACATCGGCCAGGAGCGCACCGAGCACGACGATGCGCTCGACCTCGAGACTGTGGCAGACCTCCAGGATCTCGTCGCAGAACGTACGCCAGCGCATGCTCGGCTCGATCCCGCGGATTAGCAGCACATCCCGTTCGGCGTCGGGCGGGCTCGCGACGGAGAAGTGAGTCGTCGGCCATTCGATGCGCCGCGTCTCACCGTCGACCAGCGTCACCGTCGGCCGGTTGACCTGGAAGTCGTAGAACTCCTCCGGGTCGATCGCGGCGACCTCGCGGGCCGACCACACCTGCTCCAGGTGCTCGACCGCCGCCGTCGATGCGTCGGCCGCGTCGTTCCAGCCCTCGAACGCCGCGATCGCCACCGGGTTGCGCAGCACGGGTAGCCCGTCGAACTCACTCACCCATCCAGCCTACTGGCAACGACCCCGCTCACCCGTGCTCGACACCGGGCATGGGGTGCTGAGCACGGCAAACCACGGGCGCCGGCCGGCCGTGTCTCCCACGGCCGCCACGTCCCGGCGTACCCGCGGGCCTTGGTCTGCAACCCTTTGCGACGCGGCGGGCGACGCTCGCAGCAGTGCCGGCGTCGGCGGACGTGAGACGGGTTAGCCGCTGCCGAGCCCGATTGCGTAGGCTCTTCCCGTGGTTACGGGTGAGTCATTCGATCTCGACGGATTGCTGGCACAGCGCGGCGCGGAGCGGTACGAACTCCAGGCGCGGTACGTG
>DASQPR010000330.1:0-2815 GCA_035643815.1 Micromonosporaceae bacterium
GCCGGTGCCGCCGAATTCCAAGGCCAGGCCATCGGGTCCGGTGACGAGCCCGGTGGCCGGATCGAAGCCGGCGACCGCCAGCGGCGGTTGTTTCGAGCCGGTCGAGGCGCCGGGGGGTGCCGAACCGCCGCCGCCCGGAGCCGGCTGGGGATTCGCACCGGTCGGACCGGGGGCTGCGGCGCTGCTTCGCACTCCGGATCCGTTGGCGCGCTCGGACGGCGTGCAACCCGACTCACCTGTGTGTGTGTATTGGCAGGGTGGGTTACTGGCGCTGACGACGAGCCCGAAGTGGGCGGTGCCGTCGCCGGGAGCCACGGTGAACCCGCCGGCCACGGCTATCGGGTACACGACGAGGATCTGCTCGATGCCCGGTAACCGCTGGGCGGCGATGCCGTTGACGGTGATGAGATTGCCGAGCAGGGTGCCGATGTCCGGGTCCAGGTCGCGCAGCAGGCCGGTGAGCTGCGTGGCCGCCGGTGGTCCGGCGGTCAGCAGCCGGCGCAGGTCCGGATCGGAGCGCCGGAGCGTGGCGGTGAGTTGGGCGAGGGCCGCCGCCCACCGGTGGATCGCGGCCGACGACGCGATCTGGGTGGACAGCACGGTGCTGGAGTCTTGAATGAGCGTCTGGGTCTGCGGCAGGTACTGGTTCGCGGCCGCGAGCAGTGCGCTCGACGAGGCGAGGATGTGCTGCAGCGCGGTCTCGTTCGTCTCGAACGCGGTGCCCAACTCGTCGATGAGCGTGGTCAGATCGCTCGTGTTGACCGAGCGGACGAGGGAATCGAGGTTCTCCAGGAGGGTCTCGACCGGCAGCGGGGTACCAGTAGCGCTCGCCGGGATCACGTCGCGGTCGCGCAGGTACGGCCCGGCGTCCGTGGTCGGCCGAAGGTCGAGGTACTGCTCGCCGACCGCGGAACGCTCCGCGACGAGGGCGGACAGGGTGCGCGGGACGGACACGGAGCGGGTCAGCCGCAGGTTGACCCGCACCCCGCCGCCGTGCAGTCGGACTGACTCGACGTGGCCGATCGGTACGCCGCGGTAGGTGACCGGGGCGTTCGGGTAGATGCCGCCGGCCGTGTTGAAGTCGGCGTACACGGTGTAGTCGGAGTTGAACAGCTGATCGCCGATGCCGACGTACCGGATGCCGACGAAGGCGACGCCGATCAGGCTGACGACGATGAAGACGAGCACCTGTATCCGTGCGATGCGGGAGATCATGGTCCGCACCCCACCGGCAGAGTGATCGGTCCGCAAAGGCCGGTCGGGAGGATGCTGGGCGACAGGCTCGTCGAGGGCAGGGGCAGCGGGGGCAGCGGCGGCAGCGGCGGCAGTGTCGGCAGCGTCGGTACGGGCACCGGTACCGGTACCGGCACCGGCAGCTTGGGAATGGTGGGTGTCAGGCCCGAACCGCCGGACTGCGCCGCGCCGGGCGGGCTTTGCTGGGTGAGCAGGTTGGCCAGGATCTGCGCGCCGTCGAGGTCGAGGGTGGCGTGCAGGCGTACCGAGTTGCCGGAGATCGCGCCGGTGACGTTGGGCGGGAACGGGTAGGTCAGCAGGAAGTCGAGCGCCTTTGGGAGGTTGTCGCCGGCGCGTACGAGCTGATCGAGGATCGGCTTCAGCGACGCGAGCGACTCCGCCGTGGCCGCGCGGCTCGCCTCGATGACGTGGGTACCCACTCCGGACAGTCGCGACAGCGCGCTCAGCGCGGCGGTCAGCTGCTGGCGCTGGTCGGCGAGCACGGTCAGGCCTGGGCCGAGCGCATTGAGCGCGGACGCGATCGTGGTGCGCTGCCCGGCAAGGTGCGCCGAGAGCCGGTCGAGCGCATCGATCGCGTGGACGATGTCGGCCTTTTGCGCGTCGAGCCCGGCGAGGAACGTGTCGAGTCGGGTCAACAGGTCGCTGATGCTCGACTCGCGTCCGGCCATCGCCTTTGTCAGCTCCCGGCTGATCGTCTTGATCTGGGCGAGTCCGCCGCCGTTGAGCAGCAGGCCGAGCGCGCCGAGTACCTCCTCGACCTCGGCCGACCGGCTGGTGCGCGACAGCGGTATGACGGCCCGGTTGCCGAGGGTTCCTTCGCTGGGCTGGTCGACCGGGGCGGACAGCGCCACGTACTTCTCGCCCAGCAGGCTGGTCTGCCCGATCGCCGCGGTCGCGTTGGCCGGCAGCCGTACGGTGCGGTCGATCGCCATCTGCACGCGGGCGTGCCATCCCGACAGCGTGATCTTCTCGACGCTGCCGACCGTGACGTCGTTGACCTTGACGGCGGCCTGCGGCACGAGGTCGAGTACGTCGCCGAACTCCGCGGTGACTTGATAGGACGGGCCATAAGGTGCGCCGCCCGGCAACTGGCAGCCGGCCACGGCGAGACAGGACAACGCCACGATTGCGGCCGAGATCCGGCGGCGGGTCAGACGGGTCATGGCACCGCCTTGAGGATGCCGCCCAGCGTCGGATCGCTGGAGGCGCCGCCGGGCCCGTTCGAGGTGCCCGGCAGTCCCGGCAGAACGCCACCGGACGGCTGCCCGCCGGGTGCGCTCGCGGACGGTGCAGGTCCCAGCCCGAGAAGCTTGCGGAGTTGGTTGGTCAGCGGAAGGTGGTCGACGCTTAGCGTGTGCGCCAGGGCGAAGCACTCCTTCGGGACCTGGGACACGGGTGCCAGGTCGACGATGAGCGAGCAGACGTAGCTGGCCGGGTCATACCGGCCCATGACGTCGTCGCGTGTGTCGAGCGTGCCCGACTTGGCGTTGTAGGCGAGGTTGAGATTCGACAGCGTCAGCGGAGCGACGTCGAGCACGTCCGCGATCGCCTTCTGCTGGTC
>DASQPR010000331.1:0-5796 GCA_035643815.1 Micromonosporaceae bacterium
CCGATGTCGTGCAGAGTGCCGGCGATCTGCGGCGGAACGCTAAATCTCGGATACCCGGAGAACGGTCCATGGGCCGCGGCGAGCGGCGTCTCCAGGTGACATATCGCCAGACTGGCCGCGCTGATCTCCGGTTTCACGCCGGCGAAGATCGGATCGAAATCCAGGCCGGACCGGCCGAGCGAGGTTGCGTCGCGTTGCGCCTGCGCCCACACCGGCGGATGAAGTAGCTCGTCGCCCGCGCCCAGGATGGTGAGGGTGCGCGCCGGCTTCGCCGCCCCGGCGCTCGGAACGGCCGCGGGTGCGCTCGGCGTCGCCGTGGACGGCCCGCCATGAAACTTCACGGAGGTACGGGTCGGACCGGTGCAGCCGGCTACAAGCACCATCGACAAGGCAACGGCGATAACTCCGGTTGCTCTGGACACAGGTGCACTGTGCAGCGTCGATCCGACGGCCGCAACCTCCAGCCCGGTCGCCTGACCGCTGGGAACGCGGCCGAACGCCGGGAACGCGCCCGATCGCTGGGAAACGCCGCGACCCGCGAGGGGAGATCGCCGGCGCGCCGTACATCAGGATCCTCAGTGGCGTGAATCGACGTACCGATGCTCGCGAATATTGATGACCGTATGCGAGGATCGTTCGGGCTCGCGCATCGGCGACACAGACCGCGGCGGAGCCATCCGACGGCCTGAGCTGGGCCACGATCAAGATGCGGCAGACAGGAGAAAGCACCGATGAGCAGCAGGACCGGCCAACTCGATCGTGGCAGCGTCGGAACGTGGGGAATGAGCTTCTTTACGGTTTCGGCATCCGCGCCGATGACGGTGCTGGCCGGTTCGGTGGTGGCAACGTACGCCGTGACAGGTTCGCGCGGAGTGCCACTGTCCTTTGTGGTGCTCGCGATTGCGCTGTGGCCGTTCACCGTGGGATATACCGCCGTCAGCCGCCACGTGTCACACGCTGGTGTGTTCTACGCCTATCTCGCTCGCGGGATGTCCCGCACGGCTGGCGTGGCCGGCGGCGCGCTCGCGTTGCTCGCCTACAACAGCATCCAGATCTGCCTGTACGGTCTGCTCGGCTTCAGCTTGACGACGTTCCTGCCGAATATCGGCCTGGCCTGGTGGGGTTGGGCCATCGTCGCGTGGATCGTCATCGGCGTCTTCGGCCTGCTGCATATCCAGCTGAACGCCAAGGTCCTCGCAGTGACATTGGGGCTCGAAATTCTGGTCATCGTCCTGTTTGATCTGGCCGCGCTGAACCACCCGCTCAGTGGCCACGTCGAGCTCACCGGGCTCGCACCACACAGCCTGTTCACCGCCGGCATTGGCGGCGTCTTCGCGTTCGGTATTGCCGCGTTCGTCGGCTATGAGTCGGGCCTCGCGTACGGCGAGGAGGCAAGCGGGACTCGCCCCGTGAGTCGTGCGACGTTCACCGCCCTGTTCTTTCTCGCTGCTCTGTACACAGTCTCGTCACTGTCGCTAAGCGTCACCGAGGGGCCTAGCGGCGTGGTGGACGCCGCTCGCGACCCCAACTCGGGCATCCCGTTCTCCATCATCTCGAACATCTACGGTTCACCGCTCGCGTGGCTCGCCAATCTGCTCTTGATCACGAGCATCCTTGGCGCGATGCTGTCGTTCCACAACACGGCCGCCCGTTACACGTACGCTCTGGCCCGGGAGAGCGTGCTGCCGCGGGCTTTGGCGAGCACGGGCCGTCGCGGCCGCACCGCGAGTTCCCCGATCGGCGGTTCGATTCTGCAGTCCGTACTGGCGTTGGTGGTCTTCGGCGTGTTCGCCGTAGCCGGGGCCGATCCGCTGGCCACCTTGTTCACCTGGCTCAGTGCCGTCGCCGCCCTGGCCATCCTGCTGCTGATGATCAGCACATCGCTCGCCGTCGTGGGCTATTTCCGCCGCAACCCCGGCGACGCCCAGGGTGAGACGGCGTGGCGACGCGTCGGCGCACCGCTGCTGGGCGCGGTCACACTGAGCATCGTCCTGGTGATCACGGTGGCCAACATCAGCTCCGTGCTCAACAGTTCCTCGGCCGTCCTCATTGTCGGAATACCCGGCATCGTTGGCTTGACGGCGATCGGCGGCCTGCTGTGGGGTCTCGTGCTGCGCACCAGGAGCCCAGTCGTCTACCGGCTCATCGGCTCGGGAGCGCAACAACCACTGCGCGAGCCAACGCCGGCTTTCCAAGGCACCCGACTCTAGCCGGGCAGCCACCGAGCCGAACGACCGTCGTCAGGCTGACGGCGGTCGTATCGGCGTGGCTCGCGAAGTGGCGTCAGTGACGGCTGCGCTGGCGCGGTGCGGCTCGCTCGGCAGCGATCGCGGCCTCGCGATATGCGCGCACACAGACTGTCACGAGTTCGTCGACCCAGGCGTGCACGCTCTCCGGCCGCGGCACCCAATCCGGTGGGATGGACGTGCGCACATCGAAGTACGACAGGTAGCCAACCGCCGTGTTGCTGTCCACCCGCCACGTGCCGCGGCCTTCGTGCGCCATTTCGATCCACGAGCCGTCGGTGAGTCGAACGACCGTACGAGCCGGCAGCTCGAGCCCGAATGCGCTGGCCTTGAGCTGGCCCCAGTCCATGCTGATATCGCCGAGGCTCGACAGCCCGACACCGACGAACGCGGCACCCGCCGGCAACGGCTCGTTGGCTCGATCGGTCAGACTTAGTGGATCGAAGTTGCCAGCGTTGTGTTCCTGACGCGCGATCGTCGCCATTGTCCGCACCAGCATGGGCGCGTCCTTGACGTTGTAGTCCGGTCGCTCGTCATCACTCCACGCGAAGATTCGCGACGCCGGCTCCACCGTGTACATGTCCGTCGGCTGGTTGAACTGGTCGCGTCGTTCGTAGGCATAGAGGAAGGCCAATGCATGCGGTGCGATGCGGCGGCCACCGGGACGGGTGTTGGTGGCGACACTGGCGTGGTTGGAGCTGACCGTCTGCATGCGATAGACCGTCTCGACACGGATATCACCCCAGACCTCGGCGTCGCTCTTTCGCCGCTGCGGCGCCGTCTGATGGTGGCCGGGCCGCTCATCCGTCCAACCGCCTGCGCCGTATGTCACCGAGGCCTCCCGATCGCCGCATAGATGCCGCATAGATGAATGTCACCATCGAACAACCGACATATTCTCATACACGTCGCTCGACACAACTACGGTGCGCCGCTCTTTCCGTACTGTGCGAAGCGTGCGTGAGGAATGGCTGGCCGCGACGCTGCCGCATCGGGTAACTTTCACCCGATTGGTCGCCAGAGACCGCAAACTGTCCCGCAGACTTTGCTGGACGTCGATGAAACAACCTCACTATCGTCTATCTAGACGGAGCTCGAGCCGGTACCGCGACCTGGGGAGCGTTCTGTGGGCGATGATGAAACGGACAATGGTGGATCAGTCGAGTCGTCCCTCGCCGCGCTGGACGAGGCGCTAGCGGCCGGGCTTCGCCATAAGGCAGGTTTCCCAGGCTCCGACGACATCGACTACAGCCCACTGTGGAGATTCTTCCGGTACGAGCTCAACAACATCGGCGATCCGTACGACGACCCGGTCTTCTCCCACCACACCAAGCCGTTCGAGCGTGAGGCGATCGAGTTCTTCGCCGATCTCCTTCACGCTCCGGTCGGCGACCGGTGGGGCTACATCACGACCGGCAGCTCAGAGTGCCTGCAGTACGGATTGCTGCGGGCCCGACGCTTCTATCCGAACGGACTGGCGTACTTCAGCACAAGCGCCCACTACAAGGTTCCCCGGATCCTGGAGGACCTGCGCATTCCCGCGGTCGCCGTGCCAGCGAGCGCACTTGGAGAGATCTCCTACCCCGATCTACGCGCCGCGATCGCGCGACATCCCGGGCGGCCGGCGATCGTCGTCGCCACGGCCGGCACGACCATGACCGAGGCGGTCGACGACGTCGGCCGCATCACCGAGCTGCTCGACGACCTTGGCCTCGTCGACCGATACATCCATGTGGACGCGGCTCTGTCGGGGATTCCACTGTCCCTGATGGTGGCGGATGATCGTCCATCATTCGACTTCACGGCCGGCGCCGACAGCGTCGGCTTTTCGTTGCACAAGTTCCTCGCCACCCGCATGCCGGGCGGTGTCGTGGTCACCCGCCACAGTGCGGCGCCCGGGATTCGATTGCGCGTGCCGTATACGGGTGCGGCCGACACGACGGTCACTTGTTCACGCAGTGGTCACATGGCATTGATGGCCTGGTATGCCGTTCGAACCCTCGGCGTGGAAGGACTGCGTGACCGGGCGGAACAGGCCCGCATGGCCGCGGCGTATCTCGAACAACGGCTGACCGAAATCGCCTGGCCGGCCTGGCGTCATCCGCACGCCACGACGGTCGTCCTCAAGACACCGCCGCGCGGCGTGGCGTCGAGATGGCAGTTGGCCACCGTCCGGGACGGCTGGAGTCACTACATCTGCCTGCCCGGCCGCGGTCGGGCTCAGATCGAGGAATTTCTGGCCGACCTCACGGCTGGTCGACTGTCGTTGGCCCATCAAGGCACGTTCGGAGCGGTCAGCGAGCCGTCGGATTATCAGCGCGCCGACGCCGTCGGGTGTGCGAGCCGATCCATTCCAGACTGACGCCGATCAGAGTCGCCCGACGACGCGCGCCAGAATGTCCACGCCTTCCACGATGGCCGACTCGTTGACGGTCGCGAATCCAAAGATCAGACCGCCGGCACCGCCGGGGGCGATCCGATAAGGCCGTACCCCGTCGATGCCGACACCGGCGGCGTACGCGGCGTCGACCACCGCCCGTTCGTCGAGGGACGGCGGCAGCCACGTGACGAGATGCAACCCGGCGGAGATGCCAACGGGCTGGAGTTCGGGCAGCCGCCGAGCAAGCGCCGCGAGCAACGCATCGCGACGCCGCCGGTAGATCGGCCGCATCCGTCTCAGATGCCGATCGAACTCGCCGCGGGTGATGAAATCCGCCAGCGCCAATTGTTCCAGAGCCGGTGAGCCTCGATCGGCCGCGATCTTCGCGTCGGACATCGGCCCGGCCAGATGGCTCGGCATGACGAACCAACCGAGTCGCAGGCCCGGCGCGAGCGTCTTGCTGGCCGACCCGGCGTAGACGACATGATCGGGCGCCAATCCCTGCATGGCGCCGATCGGCGTCCGGTCGTATCGGTATTCGGCGTCGTAGTCGTCCTCGATGACCACCGCGCCCCGCCCCACCGCCCATCGGAGCACCGCGGCTCGGTTCTCCGCGGACAACACGGCGCCGGTCGGCCACTGATGCGATGGTGTCAGGATCACCGCGTCGGCGTCACTGTGCTCCAACACGTCCACCCGGATCCCGTCGCGGTCCACTGGAACGCCGACAACGTCGAGCCCGGCCGCGCGCGCGATGGGTAGAGCGTCGTCGCCGGACGACGGATCTTCGAGGGCCAAGCGTTGAGCCCCGCTCGCGGCCAGCACGTGGATCAACAGCGCGACGCCCTGGGCGTACCCGGTGCAGATGACGACGTTGTCCGGATGCGCGACGGTGCCGCGTACCCGATTGAGGTGATCGGCGATCGCCGTCCGCAATTGCGGCGTCCCGCTGCCGCTGAGATAGCCGAACAATTCATTTGGTACGTCGGCCAGAACGCCTCGAATCGAGCGCAGCCAAGCGGTCCGCGGAAAGCTCGACACGTCGGCGCGGCCGTAGCTGAGATCAATCCGGGCCGGCGCCGACCGCGCTAGGCGCACCGGCGTCGACGGTGCCGCTTGGCCGGCCGCCACCATGGTCTGTCCACCGACCCGTCCGACGAGATACCCCTC
>DASQPR010000332.1:0-2751 GCA_035643815.1 Micromonosporaceae bacterium
GACTTCAACGGCCATGCGCCGATGGATCGTGATCATCGGTCCCAGCCACGCGATCACCAAATGTCGACCGGCGGCCCGCGGGTAGGGTGGTCAAACGACGGGAGGAGCATCGCATGCCGGACGCCGCAGGATCCCAGGGCAACAATCCCGACGACCGCACTCCTCGGGACCGGACGGAAGAGCCCCGCGAGGTTCCGCCGCCGGCCTCGGCGGCTGGCTCGGCCGCCGTCAGCGACGAGACGGGCGCAACCACTCGGCCGGTCGTGTCGCCGCGCCGCGAACCTCGAGCCGACTCGGCGGCGTCGCCCGCCCCGACGCCCAGTGCCCCGATTCCGACGTCGACGCCGATGATCTCCACCGCCTCGGACGACCATGCCTCCGACGACGATGCCTCCGAAAACCGTGCCTCCGAGGACCATGCTTCCGAGGACCGTGCGCCGGACGACGAGGCAACGGAGGCCTCTGACGACGGTGCGACGGACCATCGGCACCAGCCGATCGAGCATCTCCTGGTCGAGGACGTCACGGCCGGCTCGGACCTCACCGCGAAGGTCGGCGAAGCCTGGCACGATTTCGCCCGGGCGTTGGCCGCGGCCATCTCAGCGCTGCCTCGCGCCGCGCACCTGGACATCACGCTCGACCCGACGGCGACGGGCACCGGCACGGCCATCTACGAGGTCAGCGTGCAGCACCACGCCGACGACGGGCTCGGGGCGCTGGCGGTCGGGAACGCGACGCTGCCGGAGGGTTCGCGACTGAGCCGTGATGCGGTCGCCCGAATGATCGTCATCGGCTGGTCGCCGCCCGGCGTCGTCCCCGGTTCGGACAAAGACTTCGGCCTGGTCGGCAGCCCGACCGACGTGGCAAGGATCGCCGTGATCGTCACCAAGACCTTGCGAGACGTGTACGGATCACCGCATCCGGCCTTCCTCACGTACGCGGCTCATGACGCCGACGGTGCGACGATCGCGATCGAACCGCTGGGCGCGGCGCGGGTGTCCACCGGCGATCAGAAGCTCGACGCACTCCGGCTGTCTCCTGAGGGCTTCGCGGCCCTCGAGGATCCGTCGATGACGCTCCTCGAACGGGTCAAGATCGTCGTTGCCGGCCTTCAGCGCACCGACCCGGAGACACTGCAGGTCGACAGCGACGGCGACATCGGGATCCGTTCGGGGTCGGCGATGGTGTTCGTACGGGTCCGGGATAACCCACCGTTGATCGACGTGTTCTCGCCGATTCTCACCGACGTGGATGCGTCCGAGAAGCTGTACGCGAAGCTCTCCGAGTTGACCACAAAGATGCCGATCGGCCGGCTCTACCAGGCGAATAAGACCGTCTGGGCATCGGTGCCCGTCTTCGGCCGCGACTTCCAGCCCACCCATCTGATGCTCGCCGTCCAGGTCATGACCGGTCTGGCCGACGAACTCGACGATCGGCTGCACGGCGAATTCGGCGGCAAGCGGTTCTTCGGCGAGGGCGATGCCCCGGTCGAGTCGCCCGAGGCCAACACCGGCATGTACCTCTAGTTGATCGGCCGCGGTTGATTTGGCCGCGGTTGATTTGGCCGCGGTTGACTGGCGGCGGGTTGGTCGGTCGCGGTTGATTTGGCCGCGGATTGGCTGGCGGCAGTTGGTCGGCCGCGGCTGGCTTGTCGCCGTGCTGTCAGTCGACGGCCGAGCCAGAGTTCGGATCGGCGATCGGTCCGGTGACGCTGACGACGGTGCCCGGGGAGTCGACGAGCCGCGACAGCACGATCATGCTCCGGGTGGATGTGATGAACGGCTCGGCGCGAATGCGTTCGAGCGCGCGCTCGAGATGGGCGATGTTGGCCGCCCGCAGATGAACGAGCGCATCGGCCTCGCCGGACACTGTGTAGGCGCCGATCACCTCGGGATGGCGCCGCGTCGCGAAAGCGATCTGGGCCGGCGTCGTGCGCCCGGTGCAGAACAGTTCGACGAATGCTTCGGTCGTCCAGCCGACCGCGGATGGGTCGATGACGGCGGTAAAGTTCCTGATCACGCCGGTGGATCGAAGCCGATCGACACGCCTTTTGACGGCCGGCGCCGACAGCGAGACCTTGAGGCCGATCTCCGCGTACGAAGCGCGTGCATCGGCGACCAATGACGCAACGATCTGCTGATCCACATCGTCGATCTGCAACGTTCCGCTCCCGGGACGCAAGGATTCCACCTGTCATGCACGTCCCAGCCTACCTACTGTTAGTGATCGTGACGGGACTTGTGCGCTCGCCGCGTAGGCGGACATACCTGATGTGCCCACCGAAAAATTTCGTCGTGGAGTACGCGATCAATGCGTGGATGGACACGACAGTCCCGGTCGATACCGATCTAGCCCTCAAGCAGTGGCACGTGCTGCGCGACACGGTCACCGATCTCGGCCACGTCGTACACGTTCTTGATCCAGTCGACGGCTTCCCGGACATGGTCTTCGCCGCGAACGGCGCGTTCTCGGTCGCCGGCGTCGTCTACGGAGCCCAGTTCCGCTACCCGCAGCGATCGGCCGAAGCGGCCGTCCACCGCGGCTTCTACGACGCCCGGCCGGGCGAGTGGCGCTTCGTCCCGCCGACCACGATCAACGAGGGCGAGGGTGACTTCGCCTACCTACCCGGTGCGTACGGCGGCCTGATTCTGGCCGGCCACGGCTTCCGTACCGAGCCGGCGGCACACACCGAGGCCCAGGAGGTGCTGAGCCGCCCGGCGATCTCGCTGCACCTCGTGGATCCGCGCTTTT
>DASQPR010000333.1:0-2878 GCA_035643815.1 Micromonosporaceae bacterium
GACATCGATCCGCAGTTGGCGCTGAGCTTCGCGCAGGCCGTGGACGCGACCGCCGTCGCCGCGCACACGACCGTCACCGAGGTCGGCCACGGTCACGCCACGCCGATCGGTGTCGACCGGGTCGTTTGGGACGCGACGACCAACACGGTCTATGCCCACCCGATCGATCAGCTGGCGCCCGACACCACGTACGAGTTGCGGGTGCGCGGCGACAGCCACGCCGACATCCCGGATGCGTCGACGACATTCACCACCGAAAGCGCCACCACTGATCTGCTCGACATGCGCGAGCAACTCGACTCCGGAGCGGCGTACGCGAGCGCCGGCATCGCACCCGATGCCCGTGGCCTGCAGATCGATGCTGACGTGCCGGCGGCCGGTACCACGCTCAGCTATACCCGCGACCTCGGCACGGTCGGCGGTCTGCAGACCGTACCCGTGCCGATCACGTCGGCCACCGGCGCCGCCAGTTACGTCTTCGGCTCGTACCTCGCGCCGAATTGGCTGAACGGGGACAGTGTCATCCCCGCGACGCCGACGGCCGGCTCCGGGCCTCAGGCCAACGGGCAGGCGCGACTTCCGTTCGTCCTGATCGTGCCGGCCGGCACGGCGCCCAAGGGCGGCTGGCCGGTGGCCATTTTCGGCCACGGCTTCGGTGAGACCGACGCCGACGTGTTCCTTGCCGCGGATCTCAACGCGAGCCACGGGATCGCCACCGTCGGTACGGACGTGGTCGGGCACGGCTTCGGCCCGCGGAGCACGTGGAACATCACCACGTCGAGCGGAACCGTCTCCGTCTCGGCCCACGCCCGCGGCCACGACACGAACGGCGACGGAATCATCGGCAGCACCGAGGGTGTCGGAGCTCCGATCCAACCCGCACCCGACGCCGAAGTAGCCAACCGCGACGGTCTGTCGCAGACGGTCGCGGACGTGATGTCGCTCGTCCGCGCCGTCGGGCACGGTCTCGACGTCAACGGTGACCACCGCAACGATCTACGTGGCCATGGCATCAGCTACTACGGCCAGAGCTTCGGCGGCATCTACGGCGTGATGCTGGGCGGCGTCGACCCGAAGGTCCAGGTCCTCGCGCTCAACGTGTCCGGCGGGCCGATCACCGAGATCGCGCGTCTATCTCCGAGCTTCCGGCTCCTCATCACGCAGGACCTCGCGCTGCGTACGCCGAGCCTGCTGAACGGCGGCTTCGACAACTTCACCGAGTCGCAGCCGTTGCGCGGCGACCCGCCGGAGTTGAACCCGGCTCCCGGTGCCGTTGCCATCCAGATCGCGCTCGCGCAGGGCACGTGGCTCGACCGTTCCGGCGACCCGGAGACGTACGCCCCGCTGCTCCGGCTCGACCCACCACGAGGCAGCGAGCCGAAGCGTGTGCTGTTCCAGAACGCGTTCGGTGACCAGACCGTGCCGAACCCGACCAACTACACGGTGCTCGCCGCCGGTCATCTCTTCGACCGGGAGAGCCTCTACCGCAACGACAAGTCGGCGCAGGCCGGCCGAAACCCGCACGGGTTCCTGCTCGACCCGTCGTTCGTGCAGGGCAACGTGCCGGGTCAGACCCAGGTGGTGACGTTCTTTGCCTCGAACGGCAAGACGATCATCGACCCGGACGGCCCCGGCGCGGTCTGGGAAACACCGATCGCCGATCCCTCGGAGTTGCTCACGCTGAACTTCCCGAGTCCGATCGTTCCATGATCCCGACCGGCTGATCTGGCCGGCTGATCGGGGCCGACGCCACGGGCGCCGCCGAGATTTCTCGGCGGCGCCCTTTGGTTTCCCAGACCTGGGTCGCACGGCCGAGCGTCGCGGTTCGTCGCGCTTCGTCGTCCACATGCGCCCTCGCCGTCCACAATCGGCCGCCGGTACGGTCGCGCCGAGTCGGCCGTACCGGCGAATGTCTCGGGCATGGCAGCGAAAGACGCAGTCGGCCGGTACGGCGAGCGGGTGGCCGTCGAGTATCTGACGGCACAGGGGATGCGACTGCTCGACCGTAACTGGCGATGTTCGGCCGGCGAGATCGACGCGATCTTCCGTGACGGTTCCGTCCTCGTCTTTGCCGAAGTCAAGACGCGGCGCAGCGACCGTTACGGCACACCGGCGGACGCGGTCGGCTACGTGAAGCAGACGCGGCTGCGGCGACTGGCCGCGATCTGGCTCGCCCAATCGGACGTGCGCCCCACCGAGATCCGCTTCGACCTCGTGTGCGTACGCCCGCAGCCGGCCGGTGCGGCCGACGTCGAGCACCTGAAGGGCGCGTTCTGATGCCTGACTGCTTGTGGCTTGTCCGCGTTCGGACGGCGCGCTGATGTCGTACGCGAAAGTCTTCGCTATCGGCCTGCTCGGTCTCGAAGGTCACCTCGTCGAGGTCGAAGCCGATCTGGCCTCGGGGCTGCCGGGCCTCAGCCTGGTCGGATTGCCCGACACGGCGCTGCACGAGGCACGCGACCGGGTCCGGGCAGCGCTCGTCAACTCGGGCGAGACGTGGCCGAACCGACGCATCACCGTCAACCTGCTGCCGGCATCGCTGCCGAAATTCGGCTCGTCCTTCGACCTCGCCGTGGCGGTCACCGTGCTCGCCGGCGCCGGGCTGCTGCCCCTCGCTCCGCTCGGCGGGGTGGTGCTGATCGGCGAACTCGGTCTCGACGGCAGCGTACGGCCGGTTCGCGGCGTGCTGCCTTGCATCCTCGCCGCGGCACAGGCCGGCATCACCCGGGCCGTCGTGCCCTACGCCAACGCACACGAGGCGAGCCTGGTGCCCGGCGTGACCGTCCGCGCCACGGACAGCCTGCGGCGCCTCATCGACTTCGTACGCGGCGCCGGTCCGCTGCTCGACCCGCCGGCGCCCGACGAGACCGTGCCGGCC
>DASQPR010000334.1:0-4450 GCA_035643815.1 Micromonosporaceae bacterium
CGGCGAAATCCGGTTCGACTCCAAGGGCAACTTGCTGATGACGACCGGTGACGACTCACCGGCTGGTGGCGGCAACTCCGGCGGATTCTCCCCGATGAACGACGAGCTGACGGTCAACCCCACCGCCTCGTGCCCGGCACCGTGCTACAACGCGCCGTACGTCGACTCTCGTCGGTCCGCCGGCAATACGAACGACCTGCGCGGCAAGCTGCTGCGCATCCACGTACAGCCGGACGGCTCGTACACGATTCCGGACGGGAACCTGTTCCCGCCGGGCACGGCCAAGACCCGACCCGAGATCTATGCGATGGGCTTCCGTAACCCGTTCCGGTTGAACCTCGACCAGAACGACGTCGCGTACGTCACCGACTACTCGCCCGATTCCCAGACACCACAGGTCTTCCGGGGTCCACCCGGCGTCGGTCGCATGGAAATCGTGCGTCACGCCGCGAACTACGGCTGGCCGCAGTGCGCCTCGCCGACACTGCCGTACTACCGGTGGAACTTCGCCCAGAGCAAGCCCCTGGATGACCCGCCGCAGCCGTTCGAGTGCGGCAACCCGAACCACGGTCCGGAGAACACCTCCCGGTTCAACACCGGCCTCTCGGTGGAGCCGGCGTTGACCGCGCCGGACATGTGGTACTCCTATCGCGACAACAACCAGCCCACTCCACTGGGCACACCGTGTCCGGCCGCGTACATGCAGAACCCACCCGGGACCTGTCCGCAATTGTTCCCGGAGCTAGGTCCGGGCGGCGGCGTCGGTCCGCACGGTGCGGCGCCGTACCACTACGACGCGAGCAACCCGAACCCGACCAAGTTCCCCGCCTACTACGACAAATCGATCTTCTTCGCCGAGTTCACCCGGGACACGATGCGGGAGATCAAGCTCGACTCGCAGGGCCACATCTTCAAGATCAATGACTTGCTGAATTGTGGCGACGTGTCGGCCGACCGGTCCAAGTTGCCGTTCATCTGCGACTCACCGATGGACATGCGGTGGGGACCCGACGGCGACTTCTACCTGATGTCCTACGGCGACGGATTCTTCCGGGCGAACCCGGACGCGCTGCTGGTCAAGTTCAGCTATGTGAAGGGCACGCATGCCCCGACCGCCGTGGCGGCGGCGACCCCAACCAGCGGTCGTACGCCGTTGACGGTGAGCTTCTCCAGCGAGGGATCGAACGATCTGGACCCCGGCGACTCGATCAAATTCGCCTGGGACTTCGACAACAACGGCAGTATCGACTCGACCGATCCCGATCCGACATTCACCTACACGACCAACGGCGTCTACACGGCGAAGCTGACCGTGACCGATTCCAGTGGCAAGACCGCCTTCGCGACCGTACCCATCGAGGTGGGCAACACGGCACCGACCGTGAAGCTCACCACGCCGGTCGACGGCGGCTTCTTCAACTGGGGTGACAAGATTCCGTGGTCGGCCACCGTCACCGACCCCGAGGACTCCTCGATCGACTGCAACAAGGTGACGTTCACGTTCACGTTGGGCCATGAGGACCACGGACACAACGAGGGCTCGCAGCTCGGGTGCTCCGGCGTATGGCAGACGTCGACCGAGGACGCGGACCACGGCAGCGGCTACCTGTACGGAGGTTTGACCGCCTCGTACACCGACCTGGGTGCGAATGGCCAGCCGCCGCTGACGTCGATCGATCAGCACGTGATCCAGGTGAAGCGCCAGGAGCTTGAGTACGCGACCAGCGTGCACGGCACTGCCACGGCGGCAACAACCGATCCCGGCGGTGGCAACCTCAACGTCACGAGCGTCGATCCCGGCGACTGGGTTCAGGTCAACCGCGTGGTGAATTTCCAGAACATCAATTCCGTGACGTTCCGGGTGTCCGGCGGCTCCGCGTCGTCGGTCGGTACGCCACGGGGAACGGTGGAGCTGCACCTGGATGCACCGGACGGTCCGGTCGTGACCACAGCCACGATCAACGCGACAACCGGAAGCAACGACTACGCCAGCCAGACCGTGCCGCTGACCGATCCCGGCGGCACCCACAAGCTGTACGTGGTGTTCCACAACGTTTCCGGTGGTCCCACGTCGAACCTCTTCAACCTGAACTGGGTTGAGTTCGGCGGCGCGGGCGTCGGCACACAGTAACCGCGATCCCCGGGGGCGCCGCGAGCGCCGTGGCGCCCCCGGGCCACCGCCTGCGAACAGGCGGCGCCGCCGAGCCACCGCCTGCGAAGAGGCGGCGCCGCCGAGCGACCGCCTCCAAATAGTCGGCTCGCCGTTCACACCGTCGGAAGGAAGTTTCATGCTCGCGACATACGTCCCTCCGTTCTTACGACCGTCGGCGCGCCGGAAGCGGCTGCGACGATGTCTGGTCGTCGCCATGTTGCCGGTCGCGTCACTGGCCATCGCCATGCCGGCTTCGGGCGCGACTACCGCCGCATCGGACGCCGTGGCCGCGGCAACGTCCGTCGCCACGCTCACGCCGGCGGCACCGTCGGGCACAAATGGCTGGTACCGAGGTCCGGTCTCGCTGAACCTGTCCGCCACCGACGCCGTCAATGGCGTACAGCGCATCGAGTACCGGCTAGGCGCGGCGGCGCCATTTCAGACCGCGGTGTCCGCCGACGCGCCGTTCCCGTCCACACTGGCCGGATCGGTGCCCTTGAGTCCGGAGGGCACAACGAGCATCGGGTACCGGGCCATCAGCGGCGACGGCTCGATCGAAGCGACCCATACCCTTACCGTTCGGATCGACACCGTCGCGCCCGTGGTCACCTGGCCCGGCATCGTCGACGGCCACGTCGGGCACACCGCGACGCTCATACCGACTCGGACCGATCCCGCCCCTGGCTCGGCCGGCGTATTCATCCAGCGGATGTGGATCGACGCGGCAGAGGTCACGCCGTTGCCGGTCGCCACGTCAAGCCTGGCACCCGGCGCACACACGCTGAGTGTGGTCGCCAACGATTCGGCGGGAAATGCCGCGCGCTACGACCAGACGTTCGTCGTGACCACCTCGTTTACCGATCTCGACACGTTGATCGCCGGTTTCGTTGGCGATGGCGACGTGACGGCGGATCTCGGAACCCGCCTCCGATCGACGCTGGCGGAGGCGAAGAGCGCGGCCGACTCCGGCCGTACGACGCAGGCGGTCGTTCTGCTCAACGAATTCCGCTCCGAGGCCCAGGATGACCTCGTGCCGGGAACGGTACGGGACACCGTGGTCGGCGACGCCCGCTACCTCATCGATCAGCTCAGGGGCACCCTGCCGGCCGAACCACCGACCGGCGTGACCGTGACGCGAGTCCCCGGGCCCAATCCGATCCCGACGGTGGCACCAGCATCCGGGTCGACCAACTTCCCGGGCGCCACGTTCCGCGTGCTCTATTTCTCGGCCACCAAGGGATTCCGCCACGACCACATCCCCGACACCGCGGCACTCGTCGAGCAGTGGGGTCAGCAGTACGGCTTCAACGTGGACGTCTGGGATCCGAGGCAGGCACCGGCATCGCTACCGACCACGCCGTTCACGTCGGCCGCCGATCTGGCGAAGTACAAGACGATCATCTTCGCATCGCCAGTTGACGGGACGAACACGAACAGCGTGCCGGACGCGGATGCCTTGAACGCCAGCGAGTTGGCCGCGTTCAAAGGCTATATCGAGGCCGGCGGCGGATACGTGGGGCTGCACGGCGCGGCCGACTCGATGCACAACGTGCCGTGGTACCGAGACGTTGTCGGCGCTTGGTTCACCAACCATCCGGGCGGCCAGAACGGCGAAGGCACGTGCGGCAGTTGCATCAACGTACAGGTCAATACCGAGGACCGTACGAATCCGGCGACCGCACAATTGCCCAGCACATGGCTCACCATCGATGAGCTGTACAACTTCGAGCACAACCCGCGGGCCGACGTACACACGCTGCTGAGCCTGAACGAGGCCTCGTATCAGCGAAGTCTCAACAGTGGCGACGCCGCGACGAACCCGTTGACCCTCATGGGCGGCGACCATCCGATCTCCTGGTGCCAAGAGTTCGACGGCGGCCGGGAGTTCTCGCTCATCCTCGGTCACGATCGCGCGCAGTACTACCGCGACTCGTTCACGAGGATCCTCCTCGAGGGCATCAAATGGACGGCCGGACAGACGGCGGCGAACTGTTCAACGTTCCGGCAGACGAGGACGTTGATCGAGGCCGACGCCGCGGCCGGCACACTCACCGGCGCCGCGTCCACCCAAGCGAACGCCCTTATCGACGCCGCGCAGGCGAGCTATCTCGATCGGGACTACAACGCGGCGGCGGCATCTCTCAACGCCATCATCGCGATTGCCGGCCGAGCGGACGCCGGGACGGCAGCGGCGCGAACCGAGCTCGACCGGCAGGCTCGCCAGCTCCGCGACTGGATGCAGTCCCTCAAACAGTCCTGAATCGAGCGGGCCGCCGGCCATCCGCTTGGGTGGCCGGC
>DASQPR010000335.1:0-4210 GCA_035643815.1 Micromonosporaceae bacterium
ACCGAAGCTAGTGTTCGCGGCGAGTCCGAGGACCAGCGTGACGACGACCATCAGGGTGCGAAACAGCGGGCCGTGGCCGAACGCGTTAGCTGCGATTTGTGCCAGCAGCGTGAGGCCGCTTTGCGGTACGACGTGCTGGACGCGCACAACGATCGCGATGCCGAGCAACATCACGATCAGGATGACGCCGAGCGCGATCTCGGTCTGTTGCGCGCGGCGTGCGGATGGCGATCGGAATGACGGCACGCCGTTCGCGATCGCCTCCACCCCAGTCAGCGCGACGCAGCCCGCCGCGAACGCTTTGAGCAACAAGATGAGTCCGCTGTCCGCGCCGGGCGAGGCGGGCGTCGGCGTCGGCGCGGCGGCGGGGTGGGCGACGAGACCGCCGATGATGATGGCGAAGATCGCGACGATGAACAGACCGATCGGCAGCATCAGCACGCGAGCGCTTTCCGCGATACCCCAGACGTTCAGGGCCGTCAGCGCGGCCAGTCCAACCAGGCTGGCCAGGAGCAGGTGCGGTTGCAGCGCCGGAAATGCCGACGCGAGCGCCTCCGACCCGGCGGCCAGACCGACCGCCACCGTGAGCACATAGTCGACCACGAGGCTCGCGGCGGCCACGAGCGCGACCGGACCGCCGAGGTTGGCCTTCGCGACGGCGTACGCGCCGCCGCCGTCCGGATGCGCCTCGATGACCTGGCAGTACGAGACGACCAGTACCAACAACAGGATCGCGAGCACGATAACGATGGGAAGCGTGTAGCCGATCGCCGCCGTGCCGGCGACCGCGAGCGCGGCCACGATCGCCTCGGGCCCGTACGCCACCGAGGACAGCGCATCGGGCGAGAGCGCAGCGAGGCCGCCCGTCACACCGAGGCGTTCACGGTCACCCTCGCCATGCCGCAACGGGATGCGAGGCTGGCGCCGGCCGGCCCACAGACCCCGATCGCGCGTCATACTCCGTCCACCCTGTCCGGTGTCGCCGTCGACGGGCCAGATCGGTCCGCCGGCCGATGGCGGTGCCGCTCGCCTGGGCCGCTCGCCGTGGGTGCCTGCATTGGGTCGCCCCGTGGGGAGAATAAGCGCAAGGTGGCGAGAAAAGACTGGCATCCGGCATACCAACGGCCGGATGCGGGTAGCAGGCGGACATGACGGAGCCGCGAACCATAGTCGTAACCGGCGCTAGCGGCGGGGTCGGCCGCGCCGTCGCTCGAGCGTTCGGCGCACGGGGCGACCGCGTGGCACTCCTTGCCCGGGGCGAATCCGGTCTGATCGGGGCGGCGGCCGATGTGGAGAAGGCCGGCGGCGAGGCGCTGTCCATCCCGGTCGATGTGGCCGATTTCGAATCGGTCGACAAAGCCGCCGACACGGTCGAACGCGAACTCGGACCGATCGATGTCTGGGTGAACGTCGCCTTCACCTCGGTATTCGCACGGTTCGTCGACATCGAACCGGACGAGTTCCGGCGCGTCACGGACGTGAGCTACCTCGGGTACGTCTACGGCACGCACGCCGCGCTGACCCGGATGCTGCCGCGTGACCGCGGTGTCGTCGTGCAGGTCGGATCGGCGCTCGCCTACCGCGGCATACCGTTGCAGAGTGCCTACTGCGGTGCCAAGCACGCAATCCAAGGCTTCAACGAATCGCTTCGATGCGAGCTGTTGCACGAACGCAGCCACGTCCGCACGACGATGGTCCAACTGCCGGCACTCAACACACCTCAGTTCAGCTGGGTGTTGTCGCGATTGCCGCGCAAGGCTCAGCCCGTACCCCCGATTTATCAGCCGGAGGTCGCGGCTCGGGCGATCGTCTTCGCGGCCGACCACCCACGGCGTCGGGAGTATTGGGTCGGGGGCTCGACGGCGGCGACACTTGCCGCGAATGCCGTGGCCCCCGGCATCCTCGACCGGTATCTGGCGCGGACCGGGTTCAAGTCCCAGCAGACCGACCAGCCGCGGGATCCGCGTCAGCCGGCCAATCTGTGGAAGCCGGCCGACCGCCGCGCCGGCCGGGACTTCGGTGCCCACGGCGCGTTTGATGACCGGTCGACCGAGCGCAGCGCACAGGTGTGGGCGTCGCAGCGGCACGGCCTGGTCGCCGCCGCGATCGGCGCAGGAGCGGTGACGGCGGCAGCGGTCGGAGTGGCTGCGCGGCGACTGTCCGGCCACGGCCCCGGATGGGGTCGATCGAGCCGCTGAAACGGGACCGCCGGAGCCGTTCGATCTCGGCCGTCGAACCACTGAAGATGACCGATTTCCCGGTCTCAGCGCGGGTGGCGTGTCAGGGTTAGCTGGGCAGCTTTTTGGGCAGACAGCACTCAAACGGCTGTTTCCATCCCAGTCCGTGGAGGTGAGCTCGCCATGACCGAGCAGACGTTCGAGACCGCTCCGCCGGTCACCACGACGGTCAGCGGTGCCGTCCCGGTCACGCTGAACGGTTCTACCGGATCCAATGGATCCAAGCCGGGCTCGACGGCCGATCTCGTCAAGCTCGCCAGCGAACAAGTGTCGCAATTGGTTCGCGACGAGATAGCGCTGGCCAAGCTCGAAATGACCACCAAGGCGAAGAAGATGGGACTGGGTGCCGGGCTTTTCGGTGGGGCGGGGGTTGTCGTTTTCTACGGCGTGGGCGCGCTGCTCGCCGGCCTCGCGCTTCTGCTGGCGCTGGTTCTGCCGGCGTGGGCGGCCGCGCTGATCGTCGCCGGTGGGCTGTTCCTGATTGCCGCGATGGCGGCCCTCATCGGTCGCGGCGAATTCAAACGTGCCGGGACACCCGTCCCCGAGCAGACGATCGGCAGTGTGAAGGCCGACGTCGACACCCTGAGCCAGGCGGTCAAGGACGGGAGGCAGTGATGGCGGTGGACGACCGGATGAACGGATCGGTGCCGGCCAACGCGGACGCTCTCCGTGCGGAAATTGCTGCGACCCGGGCACAGCTCGGCGAGACGGTGGAAGCGCTCGCCATGAAGACCGACGTGAAGGCCCGGACGAAGGATGCGGTCAATCAGTCCGTGGCCGAGGCGAAGGATCGCGGCCATCAGGCGGTCAATCGCGGTCAGAAGGCGCTCGGCCGGGGACGCGAGGCCGTTGCGCGGCAACAGAGGGCGCTCGTCGGCAAGGTCGGCGAGACCGCCAAGAATCCGGCCTCCGTCTGGGCGGGGGCTGCGATCGGTGGCACGATCGGCGTCGGCGTTGCCACCATCATCTGGCTGCGGGCGCGACAGCGTTCGACGGCGCAATACCGGGCGATGTCCGCCTGGGAGCAGGTCAGGACGCGCGCGCGTCGCTGACCGTCGACCTGTCACAGGTCCATGCCACGCTTGTGGCGTGTACGCAGAACGGCCGGCCCGCCTGCCCGGCGCAGTCGTGTGGAGCCGGATCGTCCCGAGGGGCGGTTCGCTGGCAGCAGTACTTCCCGACGGATGCATGGATCTGCTGTGGTCCGACGGTCAGCTGATGATCGCCGGGCCGGATACCGTGGCCCACGTAGTCGCGGCCGCATCGGGTGCGGTCTTCGCCGGTGTCCGCTTCGCACCCGGCACCGGGCCATCGATCATCGGCATCCCGGGCGACGAGATCCGCGACCAGCGGGTGCCCCTCGATCGCGTGGTCGGGACGGCCACGTATCGCCGGGCGACCGACGTCGTGGCGCCGGCGGTGCGCTCTCCGGCCGGCCGAGCGGCGCTGGAGGCCGCGCTGGAAAGCGTTGCCACGGAATGGTTCCGGCTAGCCTCGTCGCCCGATCCAATGATGGCCAGTATCGTCGCTCATCTGCGCGCCGGCACGAGTGTCGCGGCAACGGCGGATGCGGTCGGCATCGGCGTGCGCGCGCTGCACCGGCGATGCCTACCGGCGTTCGGCTACGGACCGAAGACCCTGGCCAAGATCTTCCGGTTCACTCGGGCGCTCGACCTGGCCCGCGTCGGCACCCCACTGGCCACCGCTGCGGCCACGGCGGGATACGCGGACCAGGCCCATTTGTCGCGCGAGGTGAAGGCGTTGACGGGCGTTCCGCTGCGTAGCCTGCTCGCGTCACCCGCGCCAGCGGCGTAATCGCTCGCTGGCGTTTCGAGCGTCCGGATCAGGCGACCGAGTCTCGGCCGGGCAAAGGCGCGAAGAGTTCGACGCTGTTGCCGTCCGGGTCGCTGATCATCGAATACCGCTGACCCCAGAACGCATCCCAGGGCTCCTTGTGGCCGTGGGATCCGGCC
>DASQPR010000336.1:0-3280 GCA_035643815.1 Micromonosporaceae bacterium
AGCCGAGTGCGAACGCCAGGTTGGGCACGCCGTCGAGCATCATCCCCTTGTAGACGACGCGTTCCGAGATCCGCATCGGATGCCCGTCCACGCTGAGATCGATGCCGCCGAGCGGATTCAGGTTGAGCCCGGTGGCGGTGACGATGATGTCGGCATCGATAGTCGTGCCGGAGCGCAGTCGTACGCCGTTCGCCGTGAAGGACTCGATGTGATCGGTGACCACGTCGGCCCGGCCGGAACTGATGGCCGCGAACAGGTCGCCGTCGGGCACCAGGCAAAGGCGTTGGTCCCAGGGCTCATAGGTCGGCTTGAAGTGTGTGTCGACGTCGTAGCCGGCCGGCAGGCGTTTGATGGCCGCCTTGCGTAGCATTGCTCGCATCCTCCTCGGATGCTTGCGGGCGATTGTGTAGAGCGCGGTGGCGATCCGGATGTTCTTCCACCGGACCGCGGCGGACGCACGCTGCTCGGGCAGGAACTTGCGGAGCAGCGCCGCGATCGGATCGCGACCGGGCAGAGACATGACGAACGACGGCGACCGCTGCAGCATGGTCACGTGCGCGGCGGTGGCGGCAAGCGCGGGAACGAGCGTGACGGCCGTCGCGCCACTGCCGATGACGACCACCCGTTTGCCGGCCACGTCGAGATCGTCCGGCCAGTGTTGCGGATGCACGACCGGCCCGGTGAAGTCGGTCTGGCCGGGCCAGGTCGGCGTATAGCCTTCGTCAAACCGGTAGTAGCCGGAGCACAGGTAAAGGAAGCCGCACGTCCGAATGGTGCGTGCTCCCGATTCGCTGTTCTCGACCGTGACTCGCCACCTGGCGTCGGCACTCGACCACTCGGCCCGTACGACTCGGGTGTGGTACGTGATGCGCTTGTCGACACCATATTCGGCGGCCGTCTCACGTACGTACCGCAGGATTTCGCCGCCCTCGGCGATGGCGTTGGTCTTGGTCCATGGCCGGAACGGGTAGCCGAGCGTGAACATGTCCGAGTCGGATCGCACGCCCGGGAAGCGGAACAGATCCCACGTGCCGCCGCTGGAACCGCGAGCCTCAACGATCGCGTAGGACAGTGTCGGCGCCCCGGACTGGAGGTGGCAGGCGGCGCCGATACCGGACAGACCGGCCCCGACGATCAAGACGTCGACATGGTCGGCGGGCGCTTGCGGAGTGGATTCCGCAGGGCCGGTGCTGGTCGAAGTCACGGCGCTCCCGTCGGCGGCAATTGATCGGCGTACGCGACTGGATCGTACCCACGAACGAGGCCACCCTCATCGATCTGAAGGTGGCCTCATTGGTGTGGTGGACCTGGCGTGGGCTATGCGGGTGGAGCCTGCCGGGAGCTCGGCCTGTGACGACGCGGCAGCGTGTTGAGCGCGAGAAGGGCTGCCGGGATGGTGATCAGGTGCATGGTCGCGAGGGCCACTGTGCTGGTCGTGTCGAATCCGGCCGGGATGGTCATCACGGCGATGGTAGCCAGGGCGAGCGTCGGAGCGGCGATGCGCGCGACGCGGATGGCCGCCGGCCAACTGCGAGACAGCGCCGCGATCAGCGCGAGTCCGGTAGCCAATGGCCCGAGCGACATGATCGTGATCGCGACCGGGTCAACCCGTAGGGTCGAGCCGTTCTGCGTATAGGTGAACGCGCCGCCGAGCGCGCGGCCGATGGCGTAGATGGCGAGGTTGGTCAGGAGCAGACCGGACAGTACGGCGGCAATCACAGCGAGTCGGCCGGTGTTGGTCCGAGCGCGGGTGGTCGATGCCGCCGTGGACTGGCCGGTTGCGGTGTCGGTCATGGTCAGCGGTCTCGGGTCAGGAAGGATCCAAGGCCGTCGAGGATCCCGCGCGTGCCTTCTTCGCGACCCTCGACCGAGTCCAGACCATCGAAGTGGACGGCCTGTTCGGTGTAGGTCAGGCGAGTGGCCTCACCGTCCGGCTCGACCGCGATGGTGGTCAGCGAGGTCGACAGATGCTGGTCGTCGACCCACATGTCGTAGGTGAACACGATGCGGTTCTGGTCGACGATGTCGGTGTAGGTGGACTCGAACCGTGATCGCGGGCCGCCGTGCCACCGGCCGTCTTCGATGCCGCGTCCGCCGACGCGGAAGTCGTGCGACTTGTGTGTGACCTCGAAGGTCGGCCCGCCGCCGAACCATTGGTCTCGTGCGTCGTTGTCGGACAGGGCGTGCCAGACCTCGGCAACGGGGACGGGATAGGTGCGCTCGACCACGAAGGTGGCGTGCGTCTGACTGCGTTCGATCGTGTCGTTCATGTCATCTCCTTGTCGATGGGTGTGTCCAGGACGGCGCCGAGCCGGTCGAGGCGACGCTCAGCCGGCAGGCGCTGCCGGCTGATCCATTCGGCGGCCGGCGTGAGCGCGTCGACCGCGAGCTGATACGTGCGGACCCGGCCGACCTTGGTGGACACCACGATCCGTGCGGCCTCCAGCACGCCGAGATGCTGGACCACGCTGGGCAATGCCATGTCGAACGGGCGCGCAAGCTCGCTCACCGATGCCGGACCGCGTGCCAACCGCTCCACCATCGCGCGGCGGCTGGCGTCGCCGAGGGCGTGGAACATCCGGTCGAGCGCGTCCTGATACTTAGGCACATGCCTAAGTATTGCGGCCGGCTGACACACGTGTCAAGGACATGCCGACTTCCCGTGCCTTCACGGTGTGAAATGCGGCAGTGATACGTCGCGAGCTATGTGCGGCGAGAGCGGATGGCTCCGACGACACACTTGGCGCCGATGTACGTAGGCCAGCCGGGAACCCGGCTCCGAGTGGGGGCGGCGACTGCTGTTGCACCAGTCCCGCCGGTTCAGGATGAGATCAGGCCGAAACCGCCGGCGTCCTGAGTTGCGGCTATGTGTCCGGCGGAGTCGGCCGGCGTGGTCGGCTGGAATGATTTGCGACTTACAGACCTGCCCGGCTGCCCGGGGCGCCTAAACGGCCTCCGCTGGGAATGTGCGGCCGTGTGAAAAGATCTTGTGGGCAATACTGGGATCGAACCAGTGACCTCTCCGGTGTGAGCGGAGCGCTCTCCCGCTGAGCTAATCGCCCGGGAACGTGGAGACTCTACCCGACGGGCCGGCTGCGGTGCGACTCAAGGGTGGGCGCCGCGCGCCGCTAAATCATGAATGCGGCAATCGTCCGCTTCATCGGCCGCCCGCGCGGGCCAGCCCAAACCGTCGAATCCGCTGAAGGTCGCGGGGTGCGCCCTCGAGATCGGCTGGAGGTAAGGACCGCGAGGGTAGGGCTAGCCCCCGGTTCGATCCGGG
>DASQPR010000337.1:0-3179 GCA_035643815.1 Micromonosporaceae bacterium
TGCCCGGTCCGTCGAGCCCAGCGGTGGCGAGGATCGATCCGCGCGAACCGTGCGGCACGAAACGCTGCGCCAGGGCGATCGTCTGCAACCGCGTGGAGGCCCCGCTGGCGCGCAGCGCCCGAGCGAATGCATCGCCGTACCCGCCGTGTGCTCCGCTGTCCTCAACGGTGACGACGTGGTCGTAGCGGGTGGCCTCCCGTACCAGATCCGGGTCTACCGGCAGCAACCACCGCGGATCCGCGACCGTCACCGCCAGACCGGCTTCGGCGAGCTCCGAGGCGGCCGCAAGGACGGCGCCGGCCATCGCCCCGATCGAGATCATCAATACGTCCGGACGGTGACCCGATAGCAAGAGATCGGCCGACCCGATGCGCCCGATGGCGTCCACATCGGGGGCGACATCGGCCTTCGGGAAGCGCAGTGCGGTCGGCCCGTGTGTCCAGGCGACCGCCTCCTGCAACTCGGCGCGCAGCGTGCCGGCGTCGCGCGGCGCGGCGACCCGCATGCCCGGCACCATGCCAAGCAGCGTCAGATCCCACATGCCGTGGTGCGACGGGCCATCGGTGCCGGTGATGCCGGCCCGGTCGAGCACGAACGTGACCGGCAACCCGTGCAGGGCGACGTCCATGAGTGTCTGGTCGAACGCACGGTTCAGGAACGTGGCATAGACAGCGACGACCGGATGCAGGCCGCCCATTGCCAGACCGGCCGCCGACGTCACCGCGTGCTGTTCGGCGATGCCCACGTCAAAGGCGCGTGACGGGTACGCCGATGCGAACGCCTGTAGCCCGGTCGGACCGAACATCGCGGCCGACAATGCCACGACATCTGGCCGGGATGCACCGACCGCGAGCATTTCGGCCGCGAACACGTCGGTCCACGTCGGGCGGCTCACGGCGTCAGGCGCCGGCACCGGTCCGATCGAGTGCATGCGATCGGCCTCGTCGGTCTCCGCGGCCAGATATCCCAGGCCCTTCGTCGTGATGCAGTGCACAACCGTCGGGATACCGGTCTCCCGGGCCTTGCGTAACGCCGCCTCCACCGCGACCGTGTCGTGGCCGTCGACCGGGCCAAGGTACGCCATCCCGAGCTGCTCGAATAACGACAGCATCGAGGTGCCGTCGCCGGCCCGCAGCGCCGCGAGGTGAATTGCTAGCGCGCCGGCCGTCGGCGAATACGAACGGCCGTTGTCGTTCAGCACGATGACCACCGGCCGATCGGGCGCGGCGGCGAGATTGTTCAACGCCTCCCAGCACATTCCGCCGGTGAGTGCGCCGTCGCCGACGACGCCGACCACCGTACGGTCGGTCTCGCCTCGCAGCTTGTACGCCTTCGCGAGACCGTCCACGTACGACAGACAGGTGGAGGCGTGCGAGTTCTCCACGTGGTCGTGCTCGCTCTCGGCCCGCTGTGGGTAACCGGCAAGCCCACCGGCCTGGCGCAGCCGGTCGAACTGACCGTGCCGGCCGGTGAGCATCTTGTGCACGTACGACTGGTGTCCGGTGTCCCACACGATCGTGTCGCGCGGCGACTCGAACACCCGGTGCAGGGCGATGGTCAGCTCGACCACGCCCAGGTTCGGGCCGAGGTGGCCGCCGGTGCGGCAGCACGCCTCGACCAGCCGCTCGCGGATTTCGGCCGCGAGCGCCGGCAGCGCCGATTCGGGCAGCGCGCGTACGTCGGCTGGCCCGGCGATCTGATCCAGCAGCGACATGATTACCTCACCCGCCAACGGCTGCGCGCACGGACTCCTTGAGTGAACCGAGAGTGGCGATGACCGCGGTGGGCTCATAGCCGCAGTGCGCCATGCAGTTAGCGCAACGCGGGTCCTTGCCGCGGCCGAACGCGTCCCAATCGGTCTCTTCGATCAGCTCCTTGTACGTCTTGGCATAGCCGTCGTCGAGCAGGTAGCACGGCTTCTGCCAACCGAGGAGCGAGTACGACGGGATGCCCCACGCGGTGCAGGCGAAGTCCCGCTTGCCCTCGAGGAAATCGAGGAACAGCGGCGAGTGATTCAGGCGCCACTTCTTGCGGCGGCCGTCCGCGAACGCCTTGCGGAACAGCTCCCGCGTCTCCTCGACACCGAGCCAGTGCTCCTGGTCGGGCGCCTTCTCATAGGCGTACCCGGGGGAGATCTGCATGTTGTCGACCTTGACCACGTCGTTCAGGAAGTCGAGGACGCCGATGACGTCATGCGGCGTGTCGGTGTTGAAGAACGTGGTGTTCGTCATCACCCGGAACCCGGCCTTCTGCGCCATCTTGATCGCGTCGACCGCGCCCTGGAAGCCGCCCTGCTTGTTGACCGACTCGTCGTGTCGTTCCTCGAGCCCGTCGATGTGCACCATCCACGAGAAGTTGCGGTGCGGCTTGAACTTGTGGATGTGCTTCGGCATGAGCAGCGCGTTCGTGCACAGGAACACGATCTTGCCCTTGGCCAGGAGCTGCCGCACGATCTCGTCGATCTGCGGGTGCATCAGCGGCTCGCCGCCGGCGATGGACACCATCGGGGCGCCGCTCTCCTCGATCGCGCCGACCGCCTGCTCGACCGGCATGCGCTGTTTGAGCAGCGAGGCCGGCTGGGCGATCTTGCCGCATCCGGAGCACTTGAGATTGCAGGCAAAAAGCGGCTCCAGCTCCACCAACAACGGGAACTTGTCCCGCTTGAGAGCCTTCTGCTTAATCAGATAGGTGCCGAGCCGGATGCTCTGCCGTAGGGGCATGGCCATCTGTCAGCTCACCTCCTTGGGCAACGTGAAATGGATATTTTCGGGTGGAGCGGATGGCTCACGGACGGCCAACGAACCGAGGCCGCCGAGGGTTGTCACGAGATCATCGACGAGGTGTGGTGGAGCGGACGCACCGGCGGTCACGCCGATCCGGATGGCCCCGGCGAGCAGGCGGAGGTCGACCTTCCCGGCGTCATCGACGAGACGAGCCGGCACTCCCTCCCGCTCGGCCACCTCGACGAGGCGGAGCGAATTGGACGAGTTAGGCGAGCCCACGACCAGCAGGAGGTCGCAGTCGGCGGCAATGGCACGGACCGCCTGCTGACGATTCGTGGTGGCGTAACAGATGTCGTCGCGACCCGGCCCGCGCATTGACGGGAAGCGGTCACGCAGGATGTCGGCGATCTCGTCGGCCTCATCGACGGCGAGAGTGGTTTGCATGGCATAGGCGAC
>DASQPR010000338.1:0-5964 GCA_035643815.1 Micromonosporaceae bacterium
ACGGTCAAGCACGACGCGGATCAGGTGCTGCGTGCCGTGGCCGAGGAGTCGGGAGTGGACGTACACACACTGATCGGCACGATGATCGAGGTGCCGCGGGCCGCCCTGACCGCCGGTCAAATCGCCGAGGCGGCCGAATTCTTCTCGTTCGGCACGAACGACCTTACTCAGATGGGCTGGGGCTTCTCCCGCGACGACGTGGAGAGTTCGTTCTTCACCCGCTATCTCGATCTCGGCATCTTCGGGATCTCGCCGTTCGAGTCGATCGACCGCGACGGCATCGGGCGGCTCATTTCGATCGCCGTAGCGGAGGGTCGGGCGACGCGGCCGGATCTGAAGATCGGCGTCTGTGGCGAGCACGGTGGCGATCCGGACTCCGTACATTTCTTCGACGAAGTGGGCCTCGACTACGTGTCGTGCTCGCCGTTCCGCGTGCCGGTGGCGCGGTTGGAAGCCGGTCGCGCAGTCATCGAGGCGTCGGCGTCCGACAGCCGCTAGATCCCGTACGCCGCTGACTGCTCCGGCATGCGGCGAAATTCGGTTGCCGGCGGGCCGTAGTTTCGAGAGGTGGAAGATTTCCGGTCCAGGCCCTTCGCTGCCGACGATGCCTCGGCCGTCGCGGACCTGCTGAACGCGGCCGAGGTCGCGCACGGCGGTGAGCCCGGGTTCACGGCCGGAGAGATCAGGGGCTTCGCCGCCATGCTGCTCGGCGACGGCAAGGGCGACTCGCGCCTCTACCTGAGCGATGACGGCACGCTGGCCGCGGTGGCCTTCATTGGCTTTCCGCCGCCGGGCGGATCCAAGGCTGACCTCATCGGCAGCGTTGCGCCGTCTTTCGAGGGCCGGGGCCTCGGCCGCACGCTCCTGTCGTGGCAGTTGCGTCGCGCCGCCGATTTGCGAGCCGAGCGCTCGCCCGACGCCGAATGGCATGCGGAATTAGGCATCGACTCGGAAAATGCGGTCGGAATCCACCTCATGGAGCGAGCCGGCGGCACCGCGGTGCGGTACGGCTTTCAGATGGAGGCGGCCGCCGGCGACGTTCCGGCGGTGGACGTCCCAGAGGAGTTCCGTGTCGTGCCATACACGGAGGTGATCGGCTCGGCGCTGCATGCCGCGCATACCGAGGCATTCGCCGACCACTGGGGCTATCAGGCTCGCCCGTTCGACAATTGGGCCCCCGGCACGATCCATTCGGACGTGTTCCGTGGCGACCTGTCCCGCATCGCTTTCGACGGCGACGACATAGCGGCGTACATCCTGGCCTACGACGGTGTCGAGGGTTCGGTCTATATCGGTCAGGTCGGCACCCGGCGCCCGTGGCGGAAGCGAGGCCTGGCCGGCGCACTGCTGTCCGCGTCAGTGCGTGCGGCGGCCGCGGCCGGCAAGACGCAAGCATCGCTCGGCGTGGACGCGGACAGCCCGACCGGGGCGGTCGGCGTCTACGAACGCCTCGGCTTCCACACCCGGCACAAGGTCGTGGTCTATCACTGGACGGTGGCGTGACATGACGGAGCACCTGACGATTCGCCCGTACGAGGAATCCGACGCGGAAGCGATCGCGGATCTGATGAACGCGGTCGACGCGAAGCACGGCGCCGAGGCCGGTTGGACCGGCGGCGAGCTACGCAGCTTCATCAGGGCGTGGGTACGCGACCTGGCGGTCGATTCCCGGCTAGTCGCGACCCCGGACGGCACACTCGCCGCGGTCGCACTCGCCTCGCCACCGCCCGAGGGGGGCGAACGAGCCGACTTGTTCGGCGGCGTACACCCGGCCTACCAAGGTCGCGGCATCGGCCGCGAGTTGCTCGCTTGGCAGTACGACCGAGTTCGGCATCTGCACACCGACATCGCGCCGAGCGCCGAGTGGCACGTCGAGGCCGCCGCGAGCGTCGACGATCGGGCGGCGACGCGGCTCTTCGAGCGCTTCGGCTTCGGTCCGGTTCGCTACTTCTTCGAGATGGTTGCTCAGCTGGACGGCCAGCGGGCCGAGATGGCGATGCCGGACGGTCTCGTGGCGATGCCGTACACACCGGAGCTGGCCAAGCCGCTGTACGAGGCACACATGGAGGCGTTCAGCGATCATTGGGGCTTTCAACGTCGCCCATTCGAGAAATGGGTCATCCGCACCGTGGAGTCCGAGGAGTTCCGGCCAGACCTGACCCGGATCGCGTTCGATGGCGACGAGATCGCGGCCTATGTCCTGGCATACGACAACGTCGAAGGACGCGAATACCTCGGACAGGTCGGCACCCGGCGGCCGTGGCGCAAGCGCGGCCTCGCCAGTGCCCTCATCTCGGCGTCACTCATGGCGGCGGTAGTGGACGGAAAGTCCAGCGCCTCGCTCGGCGTCGACGCGGACAGTCTGACCGGCGCGGTCGGGGTCTACGAACGCCTCGGCTTCGAGGTCAAGCACAAGTTCGTGTCCTACCGTCGAGCGGTCGAGTAGCGCCATGTCGAAGTTTCGTACGCGGCCGTACACAAACGCCGACGCGCCGGCCGTCGCCGAATTGCACAATGTGCGGGAGGTCGCTGTCGGCGGCGACCCGACCTACAGCGCGGCCGAGATCCGGGACATCGTCGTCGCGCTCGCCCGCGACACCGATGCCGATACGCGGCTCGTCTTTGCCGAAGACGGCACGCTGGTCGCGTCGGCCGTCGTCGCACCGCCGCCGGATGGTGGCGTCATAGCCGAGACGTTCGGGGGTGTGCACCCCGATTGGATGGGGCGCGGAATCGGCCGCGAGCTCGTCACCTGGGAAATCGCGCGACTGCGGGAGTTACGCGACCGGATCGCGCCGGGCGCGGCATGGACGATCGATGCGGGTTCCAGCATCAAGGAGACACAGGCGTCGCATCTCTTCGAGCGCTTCGGCATGCGGGCGGTGCGCTACTTCTTCGAGATGGTCGCGCCGACCGCCGGCGTCACACCCACCGAGATGCCGGCTGGATTCCGCGTGGTCGCGTACACGCCTGACCTGGCCCGACCGCTGTACGAGGCGATCGAAGAAGCGTTCCGTGACCACTGGGGTCACGAGGATCGCCCATTCGATCAGTGGCGGGCCTGGAGCATCGATTCAGAACTATTCCGGGCCGAACATTCACGAATCGCGTTCGATGGCGACGACATCGCCGCAGCTGTCCTGTGTTACGACAACGCAGTCGGTCACCACTACATCGGCTCGGTCAGCACGCGGCGACCATGGCGAAAGCGAGGATTGGCCAGCGCGCTGATGTCGGAGACGATCGCGGTGGCGGCCGCCGACGGCAAGACGGTCACGGCCCTCGGCGTCGACGCGGACAATCCGACCGGCGCGCTCGGTGTCTACGAACGGCTCGGCTTCGCCGTACGGCAGCGGTGGGTCGTCCACCGCCTGATCCTCGACTAGCCGCCTGCGGATACACGATCTGGTCGATCAGCCGTCGAGCCCTTCGATGTCGACGCCCAGCGCTCGATATTGGTCGAGGATCATGCGTCGCTGCGCCGGATCGGCGACGTAGCGTAGGGTGCGCCGCAGATTGTCGATCATCATCTCGCGCATCTGCGGTGCGAGCGCCGCGAAACCGGGACCGGATGCAGGCATCGACCCCCCGAATACCACCGTCGGATAGGCCGGCGCTCCAGGATGGGCGTGCGCAGCCGGACCGGCGGGCGGATAGGCGGTCGCGGACGGTTCGGTCGGGGGATACGGCGGCACCGGCGGGTCACCCGCGTGCGGCGCGGATTCGTCGGCCGCGTCGGTGTGGGTCGGCGTCCCGGCCGGCTCCGCACTTCGATACTGCTGCGTTGCCGCCATGATCTGAGCGCTGATCGATTGTTGGCGCGCCATCCGGTCCTGCGCGGCCGACATCGACGCCGACATCCGATCGGCGAGTTGCAACGCGACCGACGGCACGTCGTCCCATTGCACTTCGACGTCGCTCGGATCCGTCGCGCAGACCAGGGCCGGTAGGCCGCCGCCCGCGATGTCCGACTGCCGCCGCGGGAACTTGAAATGCCGCACGAGGACCGCGTACGGCGGCCGGCCGGGGACGTTCACCGCGAGCACGGCTTCGCTGTTCCGGTGCATGGTGATCTCGGTGGTCGAGGGACCGGCGTCCGACCCACCTACCTCCATGCGGCCGCGAATCGTGGCGACCAGCACGACCGCGCGCACCTTCCCGGCCACCGCCGGAGCGGTCGCCGCGGCCGCCATCAGTTGGGCGAACCGGTGCTGGCGTCGTGTGCCAGTGTCCGCGCGGGTGAGCCCGAGCGCTTGCGCCACCCGGCGACCGGCGGCGAACGGATCCGCCAGCGCGGGATCGTTCGCTGCGACGCGATCGGCCATGCTGGCAACGGACGTCCAGTCGACTTCGAAGTCGGCCGGCCGTGCCGGGTCGATGAGGATGGTCACGTCCATTCCCGGTACCAGCCAATGGTCGTCGGCGAACCGGAACGTGCCGGCAACCTCGACGGGCCCGGCGCCAAGATCCACGACGACGCGGATGGTGCCGCGCGACAGTGCGCCGTGGTGCGGCGCGCCTTGCGGCGGAGCGTCGACGTGCGTGACGAGAGCGCGGTGGCGAAGTGCGGTGTTCGAGGGCGCGGCAGACCGATGGAACAGCTTCATCGCACCCTCCGATGCATCTCAAGTGCGCGAGATGTTACGGGTGCGCGGCACCGGCCGGACGCGATCGATCGGGCATCCGACACTGCGACGCTGCCCTCGGTCGAATGCGCTGCCGCTCGGCCGGCCCGCGGCGATGACGCTAGGCTCGGCGCTGATGACCAGCGCAGGAGACATCGATGGGCGGCCGCGCGACGACGAGCGCTTCGTCGACGAGGCGCCGAAGGACCCGACGACGCTGCCGATCGAGGCGCGTCGGTCACCGTTTCAGCGTGATCGCGCTCGGGTGCTGCACTCGGCGGCGTTTCGCCGCCTCGCGGCCAAGACCCAGGTGCACATGGCCGGTACGGACGATTTCCTGCGCACCCGCCTGACCCATTCGCTCGAGGTCGCTCAACTGGCGCGCGAGATGGGGTTACGTCTCGGCTGCGATCCGGACGTCGTCGACACCGCCGGGCTCGCCCACGATCTCGGGCATCCGCCGTTCGGCCACAACGGCGAAGATGCGCTGAATGAAGTGGCGCAGGCGTGCGGGGGATTCGAGGGCAATGCTCAGACGTTGCGGGTGCTGAGCCGCATCGAGGCGAAGGTGCTCGACGCCGATGGAGCGTCGGCCGGTCTCAACCTGACCAGGGCGACCCTCGACGCCTGCTGCAAATATCCGTGGACGGTCGACGCGGGCCAGCGAAAGTTCGGCGTGTACGACGACGACCTGCCTGTCTTTGCCTGGCTGCGGGCGCAGGCGATCGCGCCGCTGCGTACGTGTCTGGAAGCCCAGGTGATGGACTGGGCCGACGACGTGGCGTATTCGGTGCACGATGTCGAGGACGGCATCCATGGCGGTTACCTGCGTCTGGCGTTGCTGCGCAACGACGAGTCGGAGCGGCAGGCACTGTGCTCGGACGTCGCGTCGGCGTATTCGGCCGAGTCGGCCGGCGATCTCGCCGCCGTCCTCGACGAGGTGCTCGACGATCCGGCGCTCGCCCCGATGTACGCGTTCGACGGCAGCCACCGGGCGCTGGTCGGGCTGAAGCAAGCGACGAGCGTGCTGACCGGCCGTTTCGTCGCGGCCGCGTTGACGGCAACATTTCGAGCCAGCGGCGAGCAGCCGTTGTCCCGCTATGACACAAACCTCGTCGTGCCGCGCCGGACCCGGGCGGAGTGCGCGCTGCTCAAGGGATTGGCGCTGCGCTATGTGATGCGTCGTCCGGGTGCCCGTGAACGCTACGACGAGCAGTTCGACACGCTGGTCGAACTGGTCGGCGCGCTGACCGTGCGCGGTGCCGACGCACTTGACCCCGTGTTCGCGCCGCTGTGGCGTACGGCCCAGGACGATGCATCCCGGCTACGCGTCGTCATC
>DASQPR010000339.1:0-8097 GCA_035643815.1 Micromonosporaceae bacterium
CGCCGAGTCGACGCGTTGCCGGGCGACGACCGTCGCGAGATGACCCGCCACCGCCGCGATATCGTCGGCGGGCGGCAGGTCGGCCCGGGCCTGGAACACGACGCGCCGGTCCCGCATCGCGATGATGACCACGCTCCGCTCGGGCGTGAATCCGAGAAGATAGGGCACCACGGCGAGCACGTCGGTCGGCGTCTTCACGGCCGGCAGTGAGATATCCATGCCGGTCAGCCTGCATCGAGGTTCGTACGGGCGGAATGCTCGGCTCCGGAGCCTGTGGATGACACACCGCCATCCACCGCAGCGACGACGCCGAACGGTGGATCAACCCCAGGCCACAGCCACGTCGAGACTCGGTTCGCCGGTCGGTGTTCACGGCGGGTCGGACGCCCATCGGTTCGGCACCAGGCCGCGGACCGACTAGCGTGCGCAGCGTGGACCTCGCCTACCTGCGCGCACATCCGGAGCATCTGCCGACGTTCCTGACACATCAACGCATCCGCGAGACCCCGGTGCACGGCGGCTCGATCAGCAACGCAGCCCGGCTCACTCTCGATGACGGGGCATCGGTCTTCGCCAAACGCTGGCCGGAGCCCGCGACGCAAGGCGATCGGTCCGCGGCGACCACCAATCACGGGGCGGTCACCGATCACGCGTCCACACGGCCGGACGGATTCTTCGAGGCCGAGGCGGCCGGCATCGACTGGCTCCGGATCGACGGCGGTGCACCATTACCCGAGGTGATCTCCGCCCTGCCGGACATCCTGGCGTTGGAGTGGCTCGATGAAGGCAGTCCAACGGCGGCCGCCGCCCGCGCCTTCGGCGCGTCGCTCGCCCGTACGCACCGCGCCGGCACATCCCACTTCGGAGCGGCGTGGCCCGGATACATCGGCGCGTTGCCCCTCGACAACACGCCGGACGGCGGGCCATGGTCGCGTTGGTTCGGTGAGCGCCGGCTCCTGCCGTACCTCCGGATGAGTGTGGACCGCGGTGCGTTGGGTCCGGCGGACACGGCCGCGGTCGAAGCGCTGGTCAACGACATCGGGGTGTACGCAGCGGAGGCCGATGCCGAGCCGCCCGCCCGAATCCACGGCGATTTGTGGCCCGGCAATCTGCTGTGGTCGACCGGCGGACCGGTATATCTGATCGACCCGGCGGCACACGGCGGACACCGGGAGAGCGATCTGGCGCAGCTCAGCCTGTTCGGCGGTGCACCGTACCTGAGCGACATCATCGCCGGCTATCAACGGGAATGGCCGCTATCGCCGGGATGGCCGTCTCGGATAGCGCTGCACCAGTTGCATCTTCTCCTTGTCCATACCGCGCTGTTCGGTTCTGGCTATCGGGATGTCGTGATGGCTGCCGTACGCGCTACCGTCGAACGATGAGCAGCGGCGCACTGATTGACTCGTACGGCCGGACCGCCGTCGACCTGCGTGTTTCGCTGACTGACAAGTGCAATCTGCGATGCACGTATTGCATGCCGGCCGAGGGCCTCGACTGGCTGCCTCGGGCCGAGGTGCTCACCGATGACGAGGTGGTCCGACTGGTCCGCATCGCGGTAGAGAGTCTCGGCGTCCGGGAGGTTCGGTTCACCGGCGGCGAGCCGCTGCTGCGTAAGGGCCTGGTGGACATCGTTGCCGCCACCGCCGCCCTCCGGCCGCGCCCCAGCATTTCGCTGACCACGAACGGGCTCGGGCTGACCCGACTCGCCGGCCAACTGGCCGCCGCGGGCCTCGATCGGGTCAACGTCTCGGTCGACACGCTCGACCCGGCCCGGTTCGAAGCGCTGACCCGCCGCGACCGGCTCTCCGACGTGCTGGGTGGGCTGACCGCTGCCGCCGACGCCGGACTCGTGCCGGTGAAGATCAATTCTGTGCTCATGCGAGGCATCAACGACGACGAGTCGGCAGACCTTCTGCGCTTCGCGCTCAAGAATCGCTATGAGCTGCGCTTTATTGAGCAGATGCCACTCGACGCCGGCCACATCTGGGATCGTCACACCATGGTTACGGCGGAGCAGATCCTGGCCCAACTGTCGGCCGAGTTCACGCTGGTGCCTGACCCATCGCACCGCGGGGCGGCGCCGGCCGAAACGTGGCTCATCGACGGATATCCCGACGCCAAGGTGGGCATAATCGCCAGCGTGACGCGACCGTTCTGTGGCGACTGCGACCGGACCCGGTTGACCGCCGACGGCCAGGTGCGCAACTGCCTCTTCGGGCGCGACGAGTCCGATCTGCGCGCGGCACTGCGTGATGGCCGCGACGACGACGAGATCGCTGACATGTGGCGGCGGGCGATGTTCGGCAAGCTGCCCGGGCACGCGATCGACGATCCGAGCTTCCTGCAGCCGAGCCGTCCCATGTCCGCGATTGGTGGCTGAAGCGTCGATGGCCGACGATCCGATGATCCTCGTGCGTTATTTCGCGGGCGCTCGCGCCGCCGCCGGTTGCCCGGAGGAGAAGGTCACTGGCGCGACCCTCGAATCGGTCATCGCGACGATCTCGCAGCGTCACGGCGAGCGGTTGGCGACCGTACTCGCCGCCTCGACCTTCCTCGTCGACGGCCTGGCGAGTCACGACCGGTCGGCCGCGCTTCCGGCCGGCACCACGGTCGACGTCCTGCCGCCGTTTGCCGGCGGCTGACGCCCGCGTCCGGCTCGCTCCAAGATCACGCGCACGCGGGGCTCAGCAGCAAGCGCTTGATCACGTACCACTTCCAGACCAAGGAACAGCTCTACGAGGACGTCATCGCCCAGATCGCCCAAACGGCGGCCGACTTCATGACGCCTCTCATCGGCCTGCACGCGACGAGGCGGGACCGACTGCGCGCGTACATCACCGCCAACATCCAGTTCATCGCCGAGTTCCCCGAGCACGTGCGGGCGTTGCAGGAAATCGTGGCGCACCTGCCTCGGGTCTCGGCCGGCCGCGCGATGACCGACGAAGCCCTCGATCGACTCGTGGACGCGTTCGTGGACGGCCAACGCGCCGGCGAGTTCCGCGCCTTCGATCCGTTGGTCATGGCCGTGAGCCTGCGAGCGTCGATCGACGCCGCCGCTGGTCGTCTCCAGCACGGTGCTGATCCGGCGCCGTACGCCCAGGAACTCGCGACCGCCTTCGACCTCGCGACGGGCGCGCCCTGTACTGCCTCCTCCGGCACTACGGCCTCGGCGTGTTCGCGGCCAGCTCTCTGTCCGGCGTCGTACCGGTGGCCCGGTCCGCCTACGCCTGGCGCCGCACCGGTCGACCCGATCTGTTGGCGGTCGCGATGGTCACCGCGCTGGTTGCCGGCACGCTGGCCGCGGTCCTGATGAACAGTGCCCGGCTCGTGTTGGCCAAGGACGGCGTCATCACCGGCCTGCTCGGCGCGTGGATGCTCATCACGCTGGCGCTACGCCGGCCGTTCATGCTCGCCGCCGGCACCGCCATCGCGACAGCCAAACGGGGTGTGCGCGGTGGCCAGGCGTGGGCGGCGCGGTGGGATGCAGATCCACGGTTCCGGCATGGCATTCGGGTGGTGACGGCCGTGTGGGGCGTCGCGCTCGTCCTCGATGCGGTGGTACGGGTGATCCTCGCGTACGCGTTGCCGATCGATTCCGTACCGGCCGCGACGAGTGCACAGTGGATCGTGCTACTGGCCATCGTGTACGGGTTCTTCATCGTCTACGCGCGGCGTAACAAGTTGCTCGCCTGAGGTGAGCGTCCGCACCACGCGCCGGAACGTGCGCGTGGTGCGATGCGTCGGTGTGGCGCGGCATGCCAGGATGCGACGTGCCCTCAACCGCCGACGGCCATTGGTCCTGGATCGCCGATCTGCATATCCACTCGAAGTATTCGCGGGCGTGCAGCCGCGACCTCACCGTGGCGACGCTGGTCGCGGGCGCCATGACAAAAGGCATCACGCTGCTCGGCACCGGCGACTTCACGCATCCGGCCTGGTTCGAACATCTGCGCACCGACCTCGTGCCGGCCGAGCCCGGGCTTTACCGACCCGGTCCGGAACTCGAGGCACACATCCGCACGACGGTGCCACCGAGCGTGGCGAGCCGTGACGTACGGTTCATGTTCTCGGTCGAGATTTCGACGATCTACAAGCGTGACGACCGTACGCGCAAGGTCCACCACCTCGTCTACCTGCCCGACGTGCCGGCGGTCGAACGCTTCAACACGCGGCTCGGCCGGATCGGCAATCTCGGGTCCGATGGTCGCCCGATCCTCGGCCTCGACTCGCGTGACCTGCTGGAGATCGTGCTCGAGTCGAGTGACGACGGCTATCTCGTGCCGGCGCACATCTGGACGCCGTGGTTCTCCGCGATGGGTTCCAAGTCCGGTTTCGACCGGATCGCCGACTGCTACGCCGACCTCGCCGAGCACATCTTCGCCGTCGAGACCGGATTGTCGAGCGACCCGGCGATGAACTGGCGCGTGTCGAGCCTCGACCGATACCGGCTGGTGTCCAATTCGGATGCCCACTCGCTGCCGGCGCTCGGCCGGGAGGCGACGATCCTCACCACCGGGCTCGACTACTTCACCGTCCGCGACGCCTTGAGCACCGGCAACGGACTGACCGGGACGCTCGAGTTCTTTCCGGAAGAGGGCAAATACCACGCCGATGGTCACCGGACCTGCGGAGTGAGCTGGACACCGGCGGAGACAGCGGAGCAGAACGGGTTGTGCATCAAATGCGGCAAGCCGGTGACGGTCGGCGTCCTCAGCCGGGTCGAGGATCTCGCCGACGAGCCGGACGGTCGCCGTCCGGCGTCAGCGACCGGCGCGAAGGTCGAACACCTCGTCCAACTGGCCGAGATCCTGGGCGAGATTCACGGCGTCGGCGCCCGCAGTCGGTCCGTCGGTCGCCGCCTCGACGCACTCGTCACCGCCCTTGGCCCCGAGTTGTACGTGCTCCGCCAGGCACCGCTGGACGACGTCGCGCGGGTGGGCGGCGAACTGATCGGTGAAGCGATCCGGCGTTTGCGTGCCGGTGACGTACGCCGGACGCCGGGCTTCGACGGCGAGTACGGCGTCATCCGGCTGTTCGACCCGGGCGAGATCGACTCGGTCACGTCGGACGCGCTTTTCGACCTGCCGGCCTCTCGCCGACCTGACCCGGGCCGATCGGCACGACGTACGACGGCCGCCAGCGGCGAAGCCGCCGACCAGCCCGTACCCGTGGAAGCCAAGCCGCGGACGCCGAAGCAACGCGCGGCACAACGCCCGACGGAGCCGCCTCTGCCCGCTCCGGCCTCGCCGCACGAGCCGTTCGAACCGATGCTGGCCGGGATGGAGGAGGTTGGTACCGGCCTGCTTGACCGCCTCGACGCAATGCAGCGCGTGGCCGCGTCCGCGCCCGGTGGTCCGATGCTGATCGTCGCCGGCCCAGGCACCGGCAAGACCCGCACGCTCACGCATCGCATCGCTTATCTGTGCGCGGAGCTGGGCGTCCGTCCCGACCAGTGCCTGGCGATAACGTTCACCCGGCGCGCGGCCGAAGAGGTCGGCGACCGCTTGCACGCGTTGCTCGGACCGGTTGCCGACGACGTCACCGTCGCGACGTTCCACGCGCTCGCGCTCACGATCCTGCGCGAGCATCCGACCCGGGCCGGCCTCGGTGACGGCTTCCGGGTGGCCGATGACGCCGACCGAACGGCCGCGATCGAGGAGGCGACACTCCGCGACGGTGCCGCCACGATGTCGGTGCCACAGGCGCGACGCGCACTCGCTTCCGCGATCGACGACGGGCTCCGGGAGCGCTATCTGGCGGCGCTGCGGCGCAGCAATCTGATCGACGTCGACGAGTTGGTCACGCTCGCCGTCGATCTGCTGCGCGGCGCGCCCGACCTGGTCGCGGCCTACCGCCGCCGTTGGTCGTGGACGTTCGTCGACGAATACCAGGACGTCGACCCAGCGCAATTCGACCTGCTGCGCCTGCTGTGCCCGCCCGACGGCAACCTGTGCGCGATCGGCGATCCGGATCAGGCGATCTATGCGTTCCGCGGCGCCGACGTCTCGCACTTCCAACGCTTCGCCACCGACTACGTCGACGCGCGGGTGGTGCGGCTCGCGCGCAACTATCGCTCGTCGGCGCCGATTCTGGCCACGGCCGTACAGGCGATCGCGCCGACCACGCTCGTGCCCGGTCGCCGCATCGATCCGGCCCGGTCCGACCCGGAAGCGCCTCAGGTTGGTCGGTATCCGGCGGCGAGCGCCGCCGATGAGGCCGATTTCGTGGTACGGACGATTGACGCGCTCGTCGGCGGCCTTTCGCATCGGTCGCTCGATTCGGGTCGAGTGGACGGTCGTGTTGCCGTGACCGACGGCTTGTCGTTCTCGGACATCGCGGTGCTGTACCGGACCGATGCGCAAGCCGGGCCAATCCTCGAAGCGTTGTCGCGGGCCGGCATCCCGGTGCAGAAGCGATCGCACGATCGGTTGCGTGACCGGCCCGGTGTCGGCTCGATCGCGCGCGAGCTGCGTTTCGTGGCCGGCACGGAGACCGAGGCCGGCACGGTTGTCGCGAAACTCCGGCAAGCTGGCGCCGCGGTCATCGATCGACTGCGTACGCCCACGCTCGACACCGACCTCGATGTCTCCCACACGCTCACCGAGGCCGACGTACACCTCGCCGTGGAGGTGTTGACGCCGCTCGCGACGCGATGCGTCGACGACCTGGCTACGTTCCTGGCCGAGATCGCGACCGACGCCGATGTGGACGCGCTCGACCCGCGCGCGCAGGCGGTGACCTTGCTGACGCTGCACGCGGCCAAGGGGCTCGAGTTCCCCGTCGTGTTCATCGTCGGCTGCGAGGACGGATTGCTGCCGTTGCGGCTGCTGGGACGCGACGGCGGCCCGGCGGACGAGGCCGCGGAGGCGGCCGCCATCGCCGAGGAACGCCGGCTGTTCTTCGTAGGCCTCACGCGCGCCCAGGATCGGCTGTTCGTCAGCCACGTACATCGCCGGTTCTGGCGCGGTGCGGAGCGGCAGATGACGCCATCGCGGTTCTTCGACGCAATCGACCCACGACTCTTCGACAATCGCGGGGATCTCACCCCGAGACGACCTCGCGACCAGCAGTTGCGGCTGCTGTAGTCGGCGGATCGGTGTGCCGGACGCCGCGGTCGCTCGGGTATCGCGCGGACTGGCGGGCGTCGGCTGTGCTGACGGCCGTTGGCCGTGGTGCCGGCCGTTGGCATCCCCGCCGGGCGTTGGTTGTTGCTGGCGCGCGTTGGCTGTGCCGTCGCGCGTTGGCCGTGCTGGTGGACCGCCGGTCGCTGGGGGTGCGTGCGGGCGTCGGCTGTGCTGCTGGCCGGGCCGTGCCGGCGCGCGTTGCCTGGCATCCCTACGGCGTCACGTGGGCGTCGGCGGTCCCGTGACGCGTCGGGCGTCGCGTGGGCGTCGTGCGTCCGTCCCTTGGGGCGTCGGGAACACGACACTGCGCAGTTCGGCCGCTCTGACCGTCGAATTGTCGCCCTATGCCTCGTGGTCAGTCGTGAACGGTAGCGGTACGGTGACGGCACTCGCTGGCCAGGCCCGTGCTCGGAGGTAGCAGATGTCAACGTATGGCCCCACCGGGCCGTCCGACCCGGAGCAGGGTGGATCGACCCCGCCGGCATCAGCGGACGCGGCGCCGGACAGCACCGCCGGCAATCCGAGCGACGCCACCGTCGCGAGTGGGCCTGGCGATGGCGGCGAGCCCGGCGACCAGGTCAATCCGTGGCAGGACGAAACGGTTCGCGTGTCCATCCCGCCCCTCACCTCGACACCGCCGGCCTCCCCCGTGCCACCGGTTCCGTCGGGCCAGCAGTCCGGGCCGCCGTCGAGCGTGCCGCCATCCTCCGGCCAGCCCGCCTACGGTGCGGACAGTCACCCGCCGGCGTACGGTCAGCCGACCGCCTACACCCCGCCGGGCTACCAGCAACCGGGCTATCCCCAACCCGGCTACCAACAGCCGACACAACCACCGCCGCCGAGCCAGCCACAGCCGGCCGGGTTCATCGCGCCGACGTCACCGTTCCCGTCGGTCGCACCGACATCCCAGCCGCACGGGCAGGCGCAGCCGCCGTACGACTACGGCAATCAGCAGGCGTACCAGCCAGGC
>DASQPR010000340.1:0-2792 GCA_035643815.1 Micromonosporaceae bacterium
ATCTCGATTGTCTCCTCGGTTAATGGCGGTCGCCTACCCGATGGTCGATCAGTCAAACATCTGGCAGCTCGCCTGGTCAGTCGCCCGATCCGGGCGACGTCAGCTCGTGCCACGACAGCGACGAGAGCGTCGCGAGCGCCCCGAGCAGACCGCTGCGTTCGGCCGGCGAAAGCCGATCGAGCAGTCGACGCTCATACGTCCGGATGCCCGAGCGCACCGCCTGGTGAAGGCGCTGACCCTCGGCCGTCAGCGACAACAGATGGCTGCGCCGGTCGGACGGGTCGGGCGAGCGTTCGATAAGCCCGCGTTGTTGCAGGTCGTCGAGTACGGGAATGATCCGGGTCTTGTCGGCGCGGATGGCGTCGGCGAGGGCTGCCTGTGTGCGTACGGGTTCGTCGGCCAGCGCGACGAGCACGACGTACGCCCACATCGTCAGGCCGTGGGCTTCCAGGATCGGCTGCTCGCCAGCGGTCAGCGCGCGCCCGATCGGCACTATCATCCCGGCCAGGTCGCGACGATCGTCTTCGTTCGACGGGTCCGGCGCACTCACGGCGGATCCAGGACATAGTCGTACACCGTCGGATGACGGCCGTCCGGCTCCTGCCAGTCGGCCCGACGCTGGCCGATGCGTCGCCAACCCAGGCGCTCATACAGACGGATCGCGGCGCCGCCGCTGTCGGCGACGGTGAGCACCGGTCGCGACGCGTTTGCGCGGACGAAGTCCACGGCCGCGTTGAGTAGTGCTGCGCCGACACCCCGGCCGCGGGCGGTCGGCGCAACGAACAGCCGCATGATGGCGAGCGACGGGCCCTTATCCGTACCCGCGATGTCGTCGTCGTGCCCAAGCGCGACATGCCCGACGACCGCGCCGTCGGCGGCGGCCACCCAGGCTTGGACGTCACGACCGCTGGACGTAAGCCACCGGACCGGATCGCGCGGCCACCGGACCGGATATCTGCTTACCTCATGCGTGGCTCGCAGCGCTCCGACGCAAGCCGGCAGATCGGTCTCAGCACGCGGACGGATCAGTGCGGCCATGCGGGGGAACGCCCGAGCAGCAGCAACGTCCGGTCGAGGGCGCTGGCATCGTGAGCCACCGGCAGACCTGGAGCGAACGCGAATCCCGGCCCGCGACGGGCCGCATCGTCGGGCACCCGCAACGCAACGGCGAGCGCCGCTTCGGCCAGATCGTCGTCCACGTGCAGGGGCACGTCGAGCGCGCGGGCGAGATCCCAGGCATGGACGACGTCGTCGACAAGCTGGAACGTCAACGCGTCGCTGGCGGTGAACGGCCGTCGACCCAACTCGGGGAGCCAGATATCGAAGTCGCCGTTCGTCACGTCGGCGAATGCCGCGATCACGTTGTCGGCGGCGTCGGTGTATTCGGCGACCGGATCGCCGGAGAGTGGGCGGGGCTCCCATTCGGGCAGCGTGCTCTGTGCGCCGGTCGCGGCGACGGCGAAGCCGCGGTGCTGCGCGATCATGTGTGACAGCAGGTCGGCCAGCGTCCAGCCGACGCAGGGAGTCTCGCGGGCCAGATCGGTCGGTTTCGTGTGTTGGGCGATCTGCACGCTCAGGCGGACCGCTTGTGCGTGGCCGTCGCGAACCTCGGATAACTCCGTCATGGGCACCCCCGTTCCTGAGCGGATGCGAGGTGCATCCGCCGGCACAATTATAAGCAGATGCTTATGGTATGCGCGCGCATATTAATTCGATCGTAGCGCGATGACGAATCGGGCGACGTCGGCCGTTTATCGCGACGCGCGGGGGGAAACGGCGTGCGTATGACTACGTGGAAGCCAGTCGACAAGCACGGTGAACTCGACGCATCGGCGAAGAACAAGCTGCCGGACAGTGCGTACGCCTTCGCCCAGGCTCGCAAGGAACCGTTGACCGACGCCAAGCACGTCCGCAATGCGATCGCCCGGTTCGATCAGGTCCAGGACGTCACGGACGCGGAGCGCGACGAGGCGTTCGCGAACATCAAGGCCGCGGCCAAGCACTACGGCGTCGACGTGACGGAGAAGTCCTGGCACGACCTGGGCAAGCCGTCGGGGTGAGGCGTCGCGGCGTCACCGGACTCGCGGCGTCACCGGACTCGCGGCGGCCGCGGTCCCGGTGGATGCGCGCCGCCACGGGTCAACCGCACGCTGATCACCACCATGTCGACCAGCGCCATCGCGCCGACGACGAACAGGGCGATGCCGAGCGGCGCGAATCCGAGGTGCCACAGCAGGATGCCGCCGGCCACGCAGATCACCAGGCCGCCGATCGCCAGCCCGAGCCGGAGGCGCAACGCACTGTAGGGCCGCTCGATCGTCCCGCGCGCACCGCGCGGCTGCGGGCCGATGGGCATCTCGTCACCTCGATCCGGTCACTCCGTCGCTATGCGTCGCGTCCCGCGCCGGCCGCCGACGTACCAGCGCATGCATCGGCAGCACGTACCACAGGGAACAGCACATCACACCGACGGCCGCGGCGGCGGCGATGGCCGCGCCAAGGCCGATCACGACATCCATGACGACGAACACGGCGCCGACAATCGCCACGAGCAGACACGCAAGCCCGCCCTGCGCCAGCCGCGATGCCGTGGTCACCAGGGCGCCCTTCCGGTCCTGCCGGAACACCACCCGGTGATAGCTGACCGGCGCCAGGAACAACGCACTCGCCGCGGCGCTGGCCAACAGCGTGACGACGTAGACCGCGCGGTCGCGGGGAAGCGTGTCGCCGAAGCGTGCCGAGAACGGCAACGTCAGCAGAAAGGCGAACAGGATCTGCACGCCCGTCTGCGC
>DASQPR010000341.1:0-2643 GCA_035643815.1 Micromonosporaceae bacterium
CTCGTCCGGGTCGAGCGCTCCGAGGACGCCACCGGCGGACAGGCAGGAAATGGCGTGCTCGGTGCTGCGACCACCGAACACGACCGCGACTCGCGTCTTTCGAGGTGAGGACACGTCGTCTCCTTTCCCGCCCGCAGCCGGTCACACCGGTGACCGGTAGTGCGCGTACCGCGTGACGCTACCGTATGGAATGCACGCCCGCCGGGAGACTCAAATGGCTGCTTTATCCGGCTTCTGGCCCACTGGCGGGCTGGTCGACTAGCCGTTTGGCTGGATACTCTCGCGCCGTGACCAACTCCCCCCTGATCGCGTCGCTGACCGCTGCCGTCGAGGCGGCACCGGACGATCTCCCGTTGCGCGTGCATCTGGCGGAGTTGTTGTTGCAGGCCGATCGGCGCGCGGATTCGATCGGGCAGATAGCCCAGGTTCTCGCGCGCGACCCCGGCCACGAGCAGGCGCAGGCGCTGATGTCACGGGCGATCGGCGCCCCGGTGCAAAACGCCGGCGGCCAGCCGGTCGCGTCGACCCATTCCACGGGAGCGCTGCCGCCCTCGACGCTCGAGCCGAGCCCGCCGCCGGTCGCTCCCGCCAGTGAGGAAGACGAGACCACCGACCAGGTCAGTCCAGAGTCGCCGCAGGCTGGACAACCACGCCTGGAAACACCGCAGCATGAGTCGCCCGACCCGGCCGTGCCGTCCGCCCAACCGCATCAGACACCCGAGCCGCGCCGTCCGGCCGACGACATCGACTGGGGCGCCTTCGAAGACGAGTTCTCCGGCGTGGTGCCGCCTCGATTCGCGCCGGCCGCGGACGAGCCGGAGCCGGTCGTCGGCGACGACGACCGGATGTTCGACGTGGAGACGTCGTCGGTCTTCCTCGCCGACGTACACGGCATGGACGACGTCAAGAAGCGCCTCGAGGTTGCGTTTCTCGGGCCGCTGCGCAATCCCAAACTCCGCGGGCTCTACGGAAAGAGTCTGCGGGGCGGGCTGCTGCTCTACGGACCGCCAGGATGCGGCAAGACGTTCATCGCAAAAGCGGTCGCCGGCGAGATGGGCGCCAAGTTCATCTCGCTGTCCATCGTCGACGTGCTGAACATGTACGTAGGCAACTCCGAGCAGAATCTCCACCAGATCTTCGAGACCGCCCGGCGCAACGCGCCCTGTGTGCTGTTTCTCGACGAGATTGACGCGCTCGGGCACAAGCGCAGCTCGGTCAACTCCTCGACGATGCGTACGCTCGGCAACCAGCTCCTGGCCGAACTCGACGGCGTAGACGGCAACAACGACGGGGTGTTCGTGCTCGCGGCGACAAACGCGCCGTGGGATGTCGACCCGGCGCTACGCCGCCCCGGGCGGTTCGACCGAGTGATCCTCGTGCTGCCGCCAGATCGGGCCGCTCGCGGTCCCATCGTTCAATACCATCTCCGCGATCGGCCGGTGGCGAACATCGACCTGAAGAAGATCGTCGGTGCCACGGACGACTTCTCCGGCGCCGATCTCGCTCATCTCTGCGACAGTGCGGCCGAGCATGCGATGCACGACTCGATCACGACCGGGGACGTACGGATGATCGAGCAACGCGACTTCGACCGCGCGTTGCGGGAGGTGCGGCCGTCGACCGGGCCGTGGATGAGCGCGGCCCGCAATGTCGCGATGTTCGCCAACGAATCCGGCACGTACGACGACCTGGCCGCCTACCTCAAGAAGCGAAAGTTCGCCTAGTGGCCGGCGTTGACGTGGTTACCGATCTGAAACGCGCGGAAGCGCTGCGGGAGATCGGGCGCGCCGCCGACGCCATCGCAATCCTCAGCCGTGTGGTGGCGGAATCGCCCGGCAACGCCCAGGCACTGTGCCAACTCGCGCAGTGCTACAACGCGACCCGTGACCACTACAGCATGTTGACCGCGGCCGACCGGGCCGCGGCGGCGAACCCGCAGTCCGAGTGGGCCCACCGTCTCCGCTCGCTCGCGCTGCACAATCTGGGCCGGCACCCGGAGGCCGTGGCGGCGGCGCGACGATCGATCGAGTTGGCTCCGAATGCCTGGCGACCGCACATGATCCTGGCCGACGCCGTACTGGTGAGCCCGCACCCGGCCGACAAAAGGATCGCGTACGAGGCGGCGCTCCGCGCACTTCGAATCGCACCCCAGGCGGCCGATGCGCACGTGACCATGGGTCGTGTGCTGTTGAACATCGGCGAGCACGAACACGCCCGTGCGTATTTCACCAACGCGCTCGCACTCGACCCGACGAACGCGGCCGCGCACACCAACCTCGCGGTCACGCAGTTGCGGAGCGGCAACGTCGTCGCGGCCGGCCGAGGCTTCGGCGCCGTGGCCGCGGCCAACCCGACCGAGGACATGTACGCCCGCAACGTCGGCGCCAGCGCTTTCGTGTGGGTACAAGGCATCCTCGACGCGGGCGTCGTGACAGCCGTCGTGGCGCTGGTGGTCGCGATGGCGGTCCCGCCGCCGATTAGTGCATTCCTGACCCTTGGTGCACTGGCCGCGTTCGTGATCGGAAGCACGATCGCCTATCGCCGGCTACCCGTGCCGATGCGCCGACTCGCCCGTCGTGGACGCAATCCCGCGTTGACCCGATTGAACATCGGCGTGCTGGTCGCAGTGCTCGGATTCCTGGC
>DASQPR010000342.1:0-2859 GCA_035643815.1 Micromonosporaceae bacterium
GCCGGCCGGGGCGGGCGTGCGTACCCACTGTTCGGCCTCGGCCAAAAGCGTGCGCATCCCGCCAAGCTCCGCGGCCGGCGGTGGCATCAATCGACCATCGAACAGCGATTGGAACGGCGCGAACGCAACGCCGGTCGGATCGATGCCGCGCACCCGCAACGTGCCGGGTGTGGCCGCGGCGAGAAGCCGCAGCACGATGCTGCGCAACATACCGATGGCGGCCGGATCGTGCGGTGCCGCGTCGACCGCGAGATGCCCGACGCCGAGGAGCGGCACGAGCGCCGGAAATTGCGCGCCCGGAACCGGCGATGCAGTGCCGACGCGGACGGCAAGCTCGTTGCCGGCCTCCGTGCCGACGGCCGGTGACGCGGCGGCCGCATCCCACGGCACCGACAGCCATCCCGGCGCCACATCCGCGGCGAGCTCGGTCAGCGTCGCGGCGAGGGAACGTTGGGTCGCGTCCAGCACGGGCGGCGACTCATCGGGTGTCATCTCCTCGATCACACGCGCGGCGGCGTCGGCGGTCGCGACCGCTTGGCGGTGCAGCGCGGCCGCACGTTCGACACTGGAGCGAACCCGTGCCAATGTCGACCTCCCTTGCACTGCCGCGCCCGGGACAGGAGCGGGGGATGGGCGGACGTCCGGGGGCGCTCCGGGCAAGACCGTGAAGCTTTTATCGAACTTAACGCAGGAGCCGGGCGCAAGCCCGCAGCGCGACCGGCCCGATCGAGCGAAATCGCAGCCGCGTCTCGTCGTGGAGGTTCATAGCCGCGCGGTCGAGCAGGCCAATCGCTCTCCCGCCACACAGGACACGCCGTCGCTGCTCGACTACGCTCGCCGATGTGAACGCGCTTCCGCCCGGGTCGACGCCGGAGCCGAGAGCGGCCGCGACGCAGGTCGGCGACGTGCAGGCACCGCGCGTGCCGTCGGGGGGCAACGATGCGCTGGCACCACTCGTCCCAATCGGTCCGCCGATCCGGCCGGCGCAGCGCTCGCGTTGGCGGGTGGTCTTCGCGGTGGCGCTGGCCGTGATCCCGTTGCTGTGCGTCGGCGCAATACCGCTGGCTTTTCACTCGTACGACACCGCGACCCGACGTGATCGCAGCGCGCCGGATGTGGTCGTGCACAACTATCTGCAGGCGTTTCTGGCCGACCGGGACGACGCGGCGGCGGCCCAGTTTGTCTGCTCCGGGCGATCAGACCTAAACGCGATCCGGGATTACCGCTCCACCATCGAAGCCAGCGAGCAGCGCGCCGGCCAGTCGGTCTCGTTCACCTGGGTCGAGGCTCCGGTCACGTCGACCGGCCCGGACGCGGCGTCGGTGGACGTACGGGTCGTGGCCACGGTCGGCGGAGTGAGCAGCGGCGGGAGCCAGTCGGACCTCTTTGCGTTCACCACACATCTCGCCGACAGCTGGTGTGTGGCGTCGGCAACGAAGCTCGGCTGACTACTCTGCCCAGAGTAGGTAGATCGGCACCTCGCGAGTGCGTGGCAACTGCCCGTTCCAGGCCCAGCGATACCACTCCAGCTCCGAGCAGACGCGTACGCAGACGTCGCCGTCGCTGCTCTGGTAGACCTCGGTGACCGCGCGGAGATCGCGGAGCGTCCGGGACGGCTCCGCGAGAACGACGCGACGCCCGGCCACGATCGGCATGTCACGCACGGCCACCGGCGCCCGTCGCGGCGGGCCGTCGAGCGACACGAGTCGGCTGAACATATCCCCGGTCGACGGCGCGCTCGGACTCGTCGGCTCGACCGTCGCGACGGTCTCGACCCAGACCCGGTCGATCGGCACCAGCGGCGCGAATACCTCGATCTGCTCCGCCTCGGCCCGATACCACTCCTGCTCCGGCAGCACCGGCACGTACGTTCGGCTGGCCTGGACGACGGCCGCATCGCCGCGGAGATCACCACGCCAACCCAGCCCCGGTACGCCGATCAGCAGGCGCGCACCTCGCAGATCGGTGCGGCCGGCGGCGGGGACGGGGACAATCGACGGTGGCGTCGCCGGCTGGACCGGCGGCGGCCAGTTTGGGCTGGTCATGGTTGGATCATGATCGGACTCCGAGCGGTGCACCCTGCTGGTTCATGAACGGTACGGGATCGATCGCGCCGGCCGCAGTGTCATCGCCATTTGTGTGGACCTCGAAATGACAATGCGGGCCGTCGGCGTGACCGCTCATGCCGACGTGCCCGATCGGCTGGCCGGCGGTGACGCGCTGTCCGACGACGACGAGCGGCGGCGACATCATGTGGCAGTAACGCGTGATGATGTTTCCGGCATGCTGGATCTCCACCCACCAGCCACAGCCGGAGATCGCCAACGATCCGTCTTGGTCGCAGCTGTAGGGCGCGCCACTGGCCGTGTGAGCCTGGCACGAGACGATCGTCACGACGCCGTCGGCCGCCGCGTGGATGAGCGTTGCCTTCGGCGCCGCGAGGTCGGTGCCGTTGTGGGTCGGGCGCGACGGCGTACGGAATCCGGAGGTGATCCGCGCGACGAGCGGCACGGTCCATCCGGACGCGGCGATCTGGCCCGGATTCGTGCACTGCAAGGCAACCAGTGACCCGGCGGCTCGGGCGGCGCCGTCGGCCAACGCGTTAACGATCTCGGTGGCGAACGCCTCGTGCTTCGCGTACGCGTCCGGATAGGCGCTGCGTTGCACGTCCTGCGCGGCCTGCGTCAGTGGCATGGACTGCCAACCGGCGATCGTGGCGAGCTTGTCGTAGAACTTTCCGGTGGCGTACACGGGATCGGCGACCTGTTCCGGGGTGCCCCAGCCCATGCTCGGCCGCTGCTGGAACAGGCCGATCGAGTCGTGGTCGTTGCGCGCGCCCAGATCTGGCAGGTTGTGCAG
>DASQPR010000343.1:0-9114 GCA_035643815.1 Micromonosporaceae bacterium
CTCCGTCTCGATCCACGGGCCAAGCGGGCAGAAGGAGTCGAAGCCCTTCGCCCTGGTGAACTGCACGTCGCCGCGCTGCAGGTCGCGGGCTGTCACGTCGTTGCCGACGGTGTAGCCGTAGACCACGTCGGGCACGCGCTCGGGCGTGACGTCGCGGCAGATGCGGCCGATCACGACCGCCAGCTCGCCCTCGTAGTCGACGCGCTGGCTCTGCGGCGGGTAGAGGACCTGGTCGCCGGGGCCGATCACCGAGGTGTTCGGCTTGAGGAAGATCAGCGGCTCCTCGGGCACATCATTGCCCAGTTCCGCGGCGTGCGCGGCATAGTTGCGCCCGACGCAGACGACCTTGCTCGGCAGGATGGGCGACAGCATCCGTACGTCGTCGAGCGCCCACCGCGATCCGCTGAACGTGAGATCACCGAAGGGGTGGCCCTCGATCTCGGCGACGGTCATGCCGGCGTTGCCGGCCCCTTGCTCGCCCTCGACCGCGCCGAACGACATGCCGCCACTATGCACAAACCGCGCAATCCGCATCAGATTCTCCCTCTGCCACCGGCTCGTTCCCGCCGGTCAAATCTATCCCGCTCCGGAATTTGACCCCGCGCTCGGGCCGGCCGCTGCCGCTTTCCGATCACCCCGCGCACCGGCCCTCGGGTCGCGCCGTGCCGCGCGCGCGTCGCAATCACGCTTGGTCGATACGCTGGAGTGCGTGTCCGCCACGATTGCCGCCGAGGTCCTGTCCGGCCTTCAGTGGCGTGCGCGACGATCGGCGCACGAGTCCCGCGTCGACGAGTGGATCGCCGCGCATCGGGACCGCCGACGGGTCGGCCGCAAGCATCCGGTCGAGGACTTCCTGTTTACCTATTACTCGTCGCGTCCGCGGCAGCTTCGCCGTTGGCATCCCGGCGCGGGCGTCCTGCTCGCCGACGCCGATCCGGCCGACTTCGGTCCGGACTACACGTCGCGGTCCGGCGGGGTCACGCTCGACGCGGCACGGGTACGTTCGCGACGCGGCGAAGCGATCGCGTGGATGCGCGAGGTGCTCGCCGGTACGGCGTCGCGGCCACCGCAGTTCGGCTGCTTCGGCTTGCACGAGTGGGCGATGGTCTACCGGCAATCCGCGGACGACCTACGCCATTCCGATTGGCCGCTGCGGTTGACACCGGCGCAGACCGCGGCCGTCGTCGACGCCAATCGCGTGCGGTGCAGCCATTTCGACGCGTTCCGCTTCTTCACGCCGGCCGCCCGTCCGCTCAACGTGCTGCAACCCACGCGTGCCACTCAGGCGGCGCTTGAGCAGCCCGGTTGCCTTCACGCGAACATGGACCTCTACAAGTGGGCGTACAAACTGTCCCCATTGGTCGCCAGTGAACTCGTCGCCGATTGCTTCGGGCTGGCCCGCGAGATCCGTACGGTCGACATGCAAGCGAGCCCGTACGACCTGACTGGCCTTGGCTACCCGCCGATCCGGATCGAGACGGCGGAGGGCCGGGCCGAGTATGTGGCCGCCCAACGGGACTTTGCCGATCGAGCCGGCATCCTCCGCGTACGGCTCCTCGCCGCCATCGATGCAGCGATGCGCGCGAGCGATCAGTAGCCGCCCAACAAACCTCCGGCGTGACTGACCGACACGACATGCGTGACACACTGCCGGTCGTCCAGCAGATGCAGGAGGAAGCCGGTCGGTTCGGCCACGGTATCGAGAACTCACCGGAGGATGTTGACCGCCCGCGCGACGACGAGCGCAATCGTGCCCAGGGACACCGCCGACTGGAACATCATCGTCATCTTCGCCCATCGGGTCAGCGGCAGCGTGTCGGTTGGGCTGAACGCCGTCGAGTTGGTGAACGACAGGTAGAGATAGTCGACGAACCGGGGCTCCCAGTCCTTCGCCGCGAATTCCGGTGCGGTCATCTCGGCAAAGAGAAAGTCGGTGTGCGACCGATCGCCGCACGCTCGCGCGGCCGGACCGCCGCGATCGAGATCCCAGTACCAGAGCGCGAAGACGATGACGTTCGTGAGCCAGATGCTGCCGCCGACGCGCAGGAGCGTGCCGGCGTGGTTCAACGGGCCGCCCTGCTCGGTGTTGCGGACCAGTTCGTCGATGAGCTGGGCGGCCGACCACGCCGTCGCGAGACCGGCCGCGATCGCGAGCGACAGACTCAGCACCCGCAGGGTCGTAGCCTGACGGTCGATCTTGGTCTGCCGGAACAGGATGATCACCACGAGCAGGAGCAGCTCCAGTCCGGGCAGCAGCCACCACGGGTGGAACGCAAACTGATGCGGTACGAAGCCCTGGAGCACGATCGCGATAAGGACGGCGCACGCGACGGGCAGGCGTGGCTCCTCGGCCGTCCGGCGCAGCCACGCGGGCTGGTGCAATTGCCCGCTCGCCGCGGCGAGCCGCTCGACGTGTGCGGCGATGTGCGCCAGGCGCTCGTGCACGACGCGCAGATCCATCATGCCGTCCACGCCAGCGAGGTCATCGTCCGCGGCGGCCGGGCCGTTCACGGATTCTGGGCTGGCTGTGAGCGGTCGAGTGCTCGCGCGGTCAACCGGGTCGGCGGCCGGCGGCTCCGTGCCGTCACGAGGGTGCAGGGGTGAAGTCACGCCCACATTCTCGGCATGATTTCTGTGAATACCAGTCCGGACCGAGTCGATGAGTGTCACGGCACTTTCCGGGACTGTCCCAGCGTTCGCACAGCGCGACCGGATACGGTACGCCGGTGGAGATCAAGGCCATCCCGGCCCGGCCGGCCGACAGCAGCGCCGTGTTACGCGACGCGGATGGTGGGGCTCCAGGCAACGAGGACGAGCCGGAGACGGCCACGGCGGCGCACGAGTCGCGACTGCGGCGGGGATGGCGCATCGGCACCGGCATCGCGTGCTGGGTGTTCGCCGTCTTCTTCGCTGCGTTCGCGATCATGCGCTTGTTCGGCCTCGAACGCACCTGGTATCTGGACACGCTCGTGGCATTCACCCCGTACGTCGGGCTGCTGTCGCTCTTGTTGATCCCGGCGACGATCCTCGCTCGGCGGTGGTGGACTACTGGCATTGCCGTCGCGACCGCGATCGCTCTGCTTGCCGTGCTGGTGCCGCGCGCATTCGGTGGTCCGGATCCGGGCCCGGGGCCGCGGCTACACGTCCTCAGCTCGAACATGAAGATCGGCGCCGCCGACCCGGCCACCATCGTCGCGCTCGCCAAGCTCCACCGTACGGACGTGTTGGCGCTCGACGAATACACGCCACAAGCACAGCAGGGCCTGGCCGCGGCCGGCATCGACGACGTGTTCGGCTACAGCGCGCAGACGCCGATGCCCGGAGCCACCGGATCCGCGATCTTCTCGCGCTATCCCCTGCACGACACCGGATACCAGCCGCTCGCCGGCGGATTCGGCCAAGAGTACGCGACCGTGACCGTGCCCGGAGCGCTGCCACTCATCGTGGAAGCCGTACACCCCGAGGCACCGGCGGTGCCGTCGACGAACGCCATCTGGGCGGCCGGGCTCGCCGCACAGCCGGCGGCCACGCCCCAAGGGCCGGTCCGACTCCTGATCGGTGACTTCAACGCGACGCTTGACCACAGGCGTCTCCGTACGCTGATCGGCACCGGATACCGCGACATCGCCACGCAGATGGGCGACGGGCTGGACACCACGTGGCCGTACGACGGGCGACCGGAGCCGCCGGTCATGCTCGACCATGTGTTGGCCGACAAGCGGATCGGCGCCGTGTCGTTCGGCACCGCGTTCATGCCCGGCTCCGACCACAAGGCGATCTACGCGACGCTGACGCTGCCAACCGGCTGAGCACCGGAGCCCTGCGCCACCAAGCCGTACGTTAGGGCATCGACTAGCGCGTGCCAGCTCGCCTCGACGACGTTCTCGTGCACGCCGACCGTCGTCCAGTCGCGCCCGCTGGTCGCCCCATCCGTGGCAACGGTGTCGACGAGTACGCGCGTGATCGCGCCGGTGCCATGGGAGCCGGCGAGGATGCGCACCTTGTAGTCGGCCAGCTCGAACGTGTCGACGTCGGGGTAGCCGGCACGTAGACCGGATCGCAGCGCGTTGTCGAGTGCGTTTACCGGTCCGTTTCCTTCCGCCGTGGAGATCACGCGTTCGCCCCGTACCCGCAATTTGACCGTGGCCTCGCTGACCACCTCGCCGTCGGCGCGGTGTTCGACAATCACGCGGTAGGACTCGAGATGGAACGGCGCGACGACGCCGCCCGGCAGCGCCGAGCGCACGAGCAACTCGAACGACGCGTCGGCCGCCTCGAATGACCACCCGGCGGCCTCCAGATCCTTCACTGAGTTCGTCACGCTCGACAGGGCGTCCGGTTGGTCTGACAGGTCGAGACCGAGCTCCCGTGACTTGAGCTCGATGCTCGCCCGGCCGGCCATCTCGGTGACAAGGATCTTCATGTCGTTGCCGACGACCGCGGGCTCGATGTGGTTGTAGAGCAGCGGGTCGACCTTGATCGCGCTCGCGTGCAGCCCGGCCTTGTGGGCGAAGGCGGCGGCCCCGACATAGGCCTGGTGGGTGTCGGGGGCGAGGTTCGCGATCTCGGCGATCGCGTGGGAGACGCGTACGGCCTGGGGTAGGCAGCCGTCCGGCAACACACGCATGCCGAGCTTCAATTCGAGATTCGCCACGACGGCGAACAGGTCGGCGTTGCCGGGCCGCTCGCCGTAACCGTTGGCCGTGCACTGCACCTGCGAGACGCCGGCCTCAACCGCGGCGAGCGTGTTGGCGACCGCGCACGACGTGTCGTTCTGGCAATGGATGCCGAGGTCGACCACGCCGGCAACGTCGGCCGGCAGCCGATCGCGCAGCGCGCCGATCGTCGTGCCGATCCACGACGGCACCATCCCGCCGTTGGTGTCGCAGAGCACGACGACCTCGGCACCGGCGCGAGCCGCCGCCGCGACGACCCGCGCCCCGTAGTCCGGGTCGAACCGAAAGCCGTCGAAGAAATGCTCGCAATCGACCATCACGCGGCGTCCCTCGGATCGCAGATACGTGACCGTGTCGTGGATCATGGCGAGGTTCTCGTCGGCCGACGTCCGCAATGCGCGCTCGACGTGGCGGATGTCGGACTTGGCGACAAGGCAGACGACTGGCGTTTCGGCCGCGAGCAGCGCCCGGACCTGACCGTCGGTACGGACGTCGACGCCGGCCTTGCGGGTCGACCCGAACGCGACAAGATCAGCGTGGGTGAGGTTGAGTTCCTTGCCGGCGCGGGCGAAGAACTCCGTGTCCTTCGGCATCGCGCCGGGCCAGCCGCCTTCGATGAACGCCACACCGAATTCGTCGAGTAGGCGGGCGATCGCGAGCTTGTCCGCGACCGAATACGTAAGGCCCTCGCGCTGGGCTCCGTCGCGGAGCGTGGTATCGAACACCTTGACCGTCATCGGGTGTTTCCCTTCGCCAATGTCCTGGTCCTCGCCTGACCTCGCCGCGCCCGGCCCCGCCCTCCGGCGCGGCCGCAAACAAAAAGACCCCCCGCGGATGCGGGAGGTCTGCGCGCGCAGGTCGGAAAGCTGCGCGCGCTAGTCGATAATCGCGAGTACGGCGAGGACCGATGTCACGCCCAGTAGTCTGGCACACACGTCCGTTGTCTGGAAGCGACCGTCCACATATTGGACCGAGTGGCCCGGACATGCGCCGTACCTCGGGCGTTCATCGCGCCCTATCCGCCCTGGGTAGAGTGACGGCGTGCCCGGGGATACGAACGACGGCGCAGCATTGCAGCGCCCCACAGCTACGACATTTACCTCCCTCGACAACTTCCGCGATGTCGGCGGCGCCGGGACCGTTGACGGCCGGCACGTACGGATCGGACGGCTCTTCCGCTCGGACACCCTGACGAAGCTCAGCGCCGACGACGAGCGCGCGTTCGAACGGCTTGGCATCCGTACGGTAATCGACCTGCGCCGCCCGACCGAGGTCGAAGAGTTCGGCCGGATCGCCGACGCGGTCGATCGCCGGTACATCAACATCTCCCCGCAGCACCGGCTCTGGGACGGTACGCCGTACGACGAAGTTGCCGGGCCGTACCGATTCCTCGCCGATCGCTACCACGAACTGACCCACGAGGGTGCCACCGACATCGGTGAGGTGATCGCCACACTCGCCGAGGCGACGAGCGAGCCGACTCTCGTGCATTGCTTCGCCGGTAAGGACCGCACCGGCGTGGTCATCGCTCTCACGCTCGCGATCCTGGGCGTCGGAGCGGACGCGATCGCCGACGACTATGCGCTGTCCAACGACTGGGCGCAACGGTTCGTCGACACGAACGGCGAGCTCGCTCGACACTGGATCTTCGCGCCGCGCGAAGCGATGACGGTGTTCCTGGCCGAGCTCGTCGAGGCGTACGGCTCGGTCGAGGGCTATCTCGCCACGGCCGGTGTCGGTCCGAAGGAGTTCGGCGCGCTTCGCGACAACCTGCTCATTTAGCGCGGGCAACCGCCGTACCGGGGAATGCGACCGCGGCGCCGGCCGAGATGGCCGACGCCGCGGATGTCACAGCAGTGCCTAAGCGATCTCGTACATCCAGCCGTACTTGTCGGCACGCTTGCCGCGCTGGATGTCGAGCAACTCGTCGCGCAGGCTCTGGCCGAATCCGCCGTCCCGCACCGCGAATTCGCTGTCCCGACCGCGAACCGTGCCGACCGGCGTGATGACTGCCGCCGTCCCGCACGCGAACGCCTCGGTGAGCCGACCGGTCGCCGCATCGGCGCGCCACTCGTCCATGGAGTACGGCCGCTCGTCGGTCATGACGCCGCGGTCGGCGGCGAGATTGATGATCGAGTCCCGCGTGATCCCAGGGAGGATGGTGCCGGTTAGCGGCGGTGTCACCATCGTGTTGTCATCCATCACGAAGAACAGGTTCATGCCGCCGAGTTCGTCGACGTAACGTCGCTCGACCGTGTCAAGGTAGACGACCTGGTCACAGCCGTGCCGAATCGCCTCGGCCTGGGCCGCGAGCCCCGCCGCATAGTTCCCGCCGCATTTTGCCGCGCCCGTGCCACCGGGCGCAGCGCGGGTGAACTCCTCGGAGGCCCAGATGGTGATGGGCTTGACCCCGCCCTTGAAGTACGCACCCGCCGGCGACGCAATGACCATGTACGTGTACTCGGCCGACGGTTTCACTCCGAGGAACACCTCGGAGGCGAACATGAACGGCCGCAGGTAGAGACTTGCGTCCTCACCGGGCGGGATCCACTCGCGATCGATCGTGACCAGCTCGGTCAACGAGTCGATGAACAACTGCTCGGGCAACTCCGCCATCGCCATGCGCTCGGCCGATTGCTGGAACCGCTGTGCGTTAGCGGCCGGCCGGAACATCGCGACGCCGCCGTCGACCTGGTTGTAGGCCTTGAGGCCCTCGAAAATCTCCTGCGCGTAGTGCAGCACCGCGGTGGCCGGATCGATCGTGATCGGCCCGCGCGGCTCGACGCGGGCGTCGTACCAGCCCTTCGACTCCGCATAGCGGATCGTGACCATATGGTCGGTGAAGACACGGCCAAAGCCCGGGTTGGCCAGCATGCCAGCGCGTTCAGTGGCGGATACGGGCGCCGGGTTCGGACGAATCTCGAAATCGAGGGTGTCACCGCCACTCATCGCTTGACCTCCGTGTCACATCGTGGGAAACCCTGGTGGATGAAACTTACCCCGTCCTCATCGCGTTACGCGATGCGAGCACGCTCGGCCAGGCGGCACCCACGCTGCGTGAGATCAGCTCGCGGCGGCGGCCAAGCGGTCTCCGACCTCGGCGGTGCGCAGCGGCGTGCCCGGCGTGCGGGCGGCAAGATCCGCGGCGACCGCCCCGGTTACTCGATCGGCCGCGGCGGCATGTCCGAGATGTTCGAGCAGCAGAGCGACCGAGAGTACGGCCGCAGTCGGGTCGGCGACGCCGCGTCCGGCGATGTCCGGCGCCGAACCGTGGACCGGCTCGAACATCGACGGGAAGGTGCGATCGGGATTGATGTTGCCACTGGCGGCCAGCCCGATGCCCCCGGTGACGGCGGCGGCGATGTCGGTAAGGATGTCGCCGAACAGGTTGTCAGTGACTAGGACGTCGAAGCGCTGCGGATCCGAGACGAGGAACATCGCGGCCGCGTCGACGTGCTGATACTCCGTCTTGATGTCGGGGAACTCGGCGGCGACCGCGGCAAACGTACGGGTCCAGAGGCTGCCGGCGTGCGCCAGCACGTTCGACTTGTGGACCATGGTCACCTTACGGCGTTCGCGAGTCGTCGCCCGCCGGAACGCATCGCGGATCACGCGCTCCACGCCGTACCGCGTGTTGAGGCTCTCTTCGGTCGCGATCTCAGCCGGCGTGTCTTTGTGCAGAAAGCCGCCGGCGCCGGCATAGAGGCCCTCGGTGCCCTCGCGGACCACGACCATGTCGATCTCACCGGGCTTGACGTTCGCGAGGGGGCTGGCCGTGCCCGGCCACAGCCGCGACGGTCGCAGATTGACGTAGTGGTCGAAGGCGAATCGGAGCTTCAGCAACAGCCCACGCTCGAGGACACCCGGTGGCACGGCCGGGTCACCGACGGCGCCGAGCAGGATCGCGTCGTGGCCGGCCAGCTCGGTCTCGACGGAGGCGGGCAGCACTTCGCCGGTGCGGTGATAGCGGGCCGCGCCCAGGTCGTATTCGGTGAGCTCGACCCCGGGGAGCACAGCGCTCAACACCTTCGTCGCCTCGGCCGTGACCTCGGGTCCGATGCCATCGCCACCGATCACCGCGATCTGTGCCACGATCACGCTCCTCGTCGTCGCCGATCTGTCCCGATTATTGTCACCCCCGGCGGAGGCCACCCAACGAACGTTAAGGCACTGTCCTATCTGACGGAACTCGCGTCTCAGATGATGGTCGCGATATCGCGATATCGCCAGATCGCCCCGCCTCACGCCGGCCGGACACGACTGCGCCCCGCCCGGGGGCCGGGCGGGGCGCAGGTCTCCTTGAGCCGTAGACGTGGGTTGTGGATTAGTGGTGGGTGGGTCCGTCTTCAGCGCCACCGCCGTTGCCGCCGCCGCCGTGGTCGTCACCGGGCGGATCGTCGCTACCGCCCCGGCCGTCACCGTGGTCGTCGGTTCCGGT
>DASQPR010000344.1:0-2523 GCA_035643815.1 Micromonosporaceae bacterium
CCACGCGCCAGCCCGCACGCACAGACGTTGACGACGCTGCACGCGGACGACCAATTCGCCCGCTGGCGTCACGCGGACCGACCCACCACGACCCGATGCACACGGAAAGACCCCACCGCGACATGGTGCCGCGCGGACCGACCCTCCACGACGCGGTGCACACCGCCAAACCGAACGCACTTTCTGGCGCCACACAGACAAAGCAAACGCACGCTGTTGACGCGGACAGACCCAACACGACGCTGTGAACGCGGATCGACCGCACGCCCGCCGGCCCCGCGCGGACCGACCCGAGGCACACGGCGCACGCGGATGGGGGCGGACCCAAGACGACTCGGGGATACCGAAAGTTTGCCGGAGCCGGCTTGGACGGGCGCCCAGCGGCGACCTCGAACCTCAATTTGCCGTACGCCGCCGGTGCCGAAGTCGACCGCCGACGCAAGATCGACCTCGTCGGTCGCAGTCGAGGCGTCGTGACACGACGGCGAAACACGTCAGTCATCCACAGGGCCGCACTGGCTCTGACCGCGTGTGGAGGCCCACTCGGCGATGCCCTGTGGATAACTTCTGTGGATTCTCGCGGCTCGGCCGTAACCCATTTCCGGGCGCGTAGTTAACCGAAGCCGCCATCACGAGAGGCCGGCCGTTCATATTCGGCCATGCGGTCGCCGTCGCCCGCCACGGCCACGGCATCGGGCGAAGGACCCGCGAGCAATCAATGGGGCGGAAGTCCGCCGACGAGCCCGGGCCGATAGACGATTGGGGCGTGATTCATGATCGCCGGCACATGACCGTACCGATCAAATCGGGGTTGGCCAAGAACGCGGAGTGCCGGGCCGCACGGCCGCCGGCCCACGACGGTGCTGGCGACTACTCGCCTTCAACCCCGAAGATGCCCACGATGCGTTCAAGGTCGTCGACGCTGCCGAACTCGATGACGATCTTCCCTTTGCTCCGGCCGACGTCGATCTTCACTCGCGTATCGAAGCGGTCGGACAGCCGATCGGCAAGATCCGACATGGCGCGGGGAACCGCGGTCTGCCGCCGGCGAGACGCCGCCGGCCGGCTGGTGTCACCGGACGCGGCGAGTTGCACCAACTCTTCCGTGGCTCGGACGGACAGCCCCTCGGCGACGATGCGAGTCGCGAGCGCCTCCTGCTCGATCGAGTCATCGAGCGACAGCAGCGCACGGGCATGGCCGGCGGAGAGGACGCCGGCGGCGACACGGCGCTGGACGGCGGCCGGCAGGTTCAACAGCCGGATTGTGTTGGAGATCTGCGGCCGGCTGCGGCCTATCCGGCGAGCGAGCTCGTCGTGCGTGGCGCCGAACTCGGTCAGCAACTGCTGATAGGCGGCCGCCTCTTCGAGTGGATTCAGATTGGCGCGGTGGATGTTCTCGAGCAGCGCGTCGCGCAACATCGCATCGTCACGCGTCTCGCGGACAATCGCCGGAATGAGTTCGCGGCCGATCGACTGTGCCGCGCGCCAACGACGCTCGCCCATGACGAGTTCGAACTTGTCCGTGCCCGTCTCCCGGACGACGATCGGCTGCAGGAAGCCGACGGCGTCGATCGACTGCTTCAGTTCCTCGAACGCACCCTCGTCGAAATTCTGACGTGGCTGCTTCGGGTTCGGCACGATCGAGTCCACCGGGATCTCGGCGAAGCGAGCACCCGGCACGGGCGCCAATTGATCGGCGTGCGCGTCCGCCACAACCGCCCCGGTGCCCACTGCGGCCCCACCGCTCCCGGCCGGCGTGGGCGGTGCCGGCGGCGCGGTCGGAATCAGCGCACCGAGACCGCGGCCGAGGCCACCCCGTGGCTTGCTCATGTGCCCACGCCTTCCATTCGTGCACCGCGTACGGCGATCTCCTGGGCCGCCTCGAAGTAGCTCATCGCACCACGCGAGCCCGGGTCGTACGTCATCACCGACTGGCTGTAACTCGGCGCCTCCGATACACGCACGTTGCGGGGGATGACGGCGTGCAGGACCTTATCGCCGAAGTGCGCCCGGACATCCTGCTCGACGAGGTCGGCGAGGCGGGTCCGGCGGTCGTACATCGTGAGGAGGACGGTGGAGATGTCGAGCGTCGGATTGAGGTGCGCCTTGACTAGCGCGATGTTGCTCGTGAGTGCCTGTACGCCTTCGAGCGCGTAGTACTCGCACTGAATCGGGATCAGCACCTCCTGCGCGGCGACGAGAGCGTTCACGGTCAGAAGGCCGAGTGAAGGCGGGCAGTCGATGAAGATGTAGTCGAACTCAGCCGTCGACGCTTGGATCGCGCGAGACAGTCGGGACTCGCGGGCCACGACGGACACCAATTCGATCTCCGCACCAGCAAGATCGATCGTCGCCGGCACGCACGAGAGGTTCGGGATGCCGTCGACCAGTTGCGTCACCGACTCGAGTGCGGCGCCCTCGATCAGGCAGTCGTACACGTCCGGGACGCCGGCGTGGTGCGGCACGTTCATGCCGGTCGACGCGTTGCCCTGCGGGTCGAGATCGATGACCAGCACGCGATTG
>DASQPR010000345.1:0-5709 GCA_035643815.1 Micromonosporaceae bacterium
GAGCAGGCCGCGCGCGGCGCCGACCGCCAACCCGACGATCAACAGCACAACCGACATGACCGGATCATGCACGGCGCGTACGACATCGGGCATTCCGACCGGCCGTCTTCTTAGGGCCTGGTTCGCGCGGGTCGGGTACCGTCGAGTGTTCAAAGCAACCCCACAGGCGGCTGCGGCGGCAAGGGAGAGCGACATGTTCGGGTTCGGGCGTAGGCGTCGGGAACGGGAATTGGCGGACGCGCGAGCCGACGCTCAGCGCTGGCATGAGCGCCTCGGTGGTCAGGTGATGAACCTGCCGCCCGGCGACGAACCGGCCACCAAGCAGGCGCTCGTCGACGCGGGGGAGCGCTACAACGCGGCCGGCAGTCAGCTCGAACAGGCGACGACGGTCGCGCAGTTCCTGGGCGCTCGGGAGACGGCGTTAGAGGGGCTGGCCTACGTACGCGCGGCCCGCGTCGCCATGCAACTCGATCCCGGTCCGCCGCTGCCGATGCTCGCTGGCCAACGCGAGGCCGGCGCCATCCGGCAGGACCGCGAGGTCGAGGTCCAGGGGCGCAATTATCGCGCGTCCGCGAACGGTGACGCCTCGACGCCGTACTACTACCCGGGCGGGCGGGTGTCCGGTCGTCCCGTGCCGGCGGGCTGGTATTCGGAGCCGTGGTGGCGCACGGCGCTCACCGCTGGCGCCTGGGGAATCGGCAGCGTGCTCGTGTTCGACGCGCTGCTGTCGCCGGGCTTCGGGGACTACGGCTACGGCCAGGGCTACGACGCTGGGTTCGCGGCCGGTGACCAGCAGGGCTACGACCAGGGCTATGACCAGGGCCAACAGCAAGGGGACGGGCAAGGCGACCAGGGCAACTACGACCAGGGTGGCGGCTACGACCAGGGCGGCGGGTACGACCAGGGTGGCGGGTACGACGGCGGCGGCGGCTACGACGGTGGTGGTGGTTTCGACGGTGGGGGCTTTGACGGCGGTGGCGGTTTCGACGGCGGCGGTGGCGGCGACTTCGGCTTCTGAATCGCCGCACCGAGCCATGGCCTTGGATCGACAAACCGACCGTCGATCCGTCAGCACTAAACCAGGCTGTCCCGCCACTGCTCATGCAGGCTCGCGTAGCGACCGCCCGAGGTGATCAATTCCTCCGGCGTGCCGTCCTCGACGATCCGGCCGGCGTCGAGCACGAGCACCCGGTCGGCGATCTCGACCGTCGACAGCCGGTGCGCGATCACGATCGCCGTACGGTCCCGCAGGATCGTCCTCAGCGCGCGCTGAACCAGCCGCTCGGACGGGATGTCGAGCGACGACGTCGCCTCGTCCAGGATCAGGACCTGCGGGTCGGCCAGGAATGCGCGAGCAAACGCCACCAACTGACGTTGCCCCGCGGAGAGGCGGCCGCCGCGCTTGCGTACGTCGGTGTCGTAGCCGTCCGGCAGTGCCTCGATGAACGTGTCGGCGCCGATCGCCCGGGCCGCCGCGTGTACCTGCTCGTCGGTGGCGTCCGGCCGACCGAACTTGATGTTGTCCGCGATCGTGCCGGCGAACAGGAAGTTCTCCTGGGCCACCATGACCACGGTCCGACGCAGGTCGTCGTCGCTCAGGTCGCGAACGTCGACGCCGTCGATGCGCACGGTGCCGCCGGTCGGGTCGTAGAAGCGGGCGACCAACTTCGCGATCGTGGACTTGCCGGCGCCGGTCGCACCGACCAGCGCTACCGTCTGGCCGGCCGGGATCTCGAGATCGAACGCGTCCAGTATCTGTCGATCGTCGCGGTAGCTGAAATGCGTACCCGTGAAGGTGATCTCGCCGCGACTGGCCGCGACCGCGACCGGCGTCGTCGGCTCGGGCACGGCCGGCGGTTCCGACAGCACGCCGGACAGCTTCTCCAGCGCGGCACTGGCCGACTGCAGCGTGTTGTAGAACATCGACAGGTCCTGCATCGGCTCGAAGAACCGACGCAGATAGAGCAGGAACGCGGCCAGCACACCGACTTCCGCGTGGCCGTTGATGACCAGGTATCCGCCGAACGTCAGCACGACGGCGATCGTCACGTTGCCGATCACCTTGATCGCCGGCGAATACTTCGCGATCAGCTGCATGGCAACGGTGTTCGCGCCGCGGTAGTCCTCGTTGACGCGTTCGAAGATCTCCTGGTTGCGGCGTTCGCGGCGGAACGTCTGCACCGCCCGGATGCCACCCATCGATTCGACGAACTGGACGATGACCAGTGCGACCGTCTCGCGAGTGCGGCGGTAGGCGCGGGCCGAGGCGTGCTGGAACCAGCGCGACACCCAGATGAGGAACGGGAACGACAGCAGCGTGACGAGGGCTAGCTGGACGTTGAGCACGAGCAGGATGACCGCGACCGACACGACCGAGATGAGCGCGAGCACGACCTCCTCCACGCCGCCATCGACCAGCTCGGAGATGGAGTCCATGTCGGAAGTCATGCGCGAGACCACACGACCCGACGTGTAGCGCTCATGGAAGCTCACCGACAACCGCTGGAAGTGGTCGAACACGCGCTTGCGCAACTCGAGCAATACCGCCTGGCCAATCCGGCCGCTCAGCGACAGGAATCCGCGCTTGGCGAGGTATGCCACCACGATGGACACCGCGAACGCGATCGCAATCTCGATCATCACGGTGCCGTTGCCGTCCCGTACCAGCGGGCCGATGCCATCATCGATGCCGAGCATGACCAGATACGGACCGGCCATTTCGGCGCCGGCCTGCAGCAACAGCAGGACGAGGAGCCCAACGAGCGCCTTGCGATGCGGCCGCAGGAGTGAACCGAGAAGCGCCCGACTCTCGGCCCGCAACCGCAGCGCTGCCTTCGCACCGCCGAACTCGGCCGCCGTCAGCTCGGCGTCGTCCTCAGGTGCGACACCACGCCACGCGTGCACATCGATGACCGGCGCGTTCGCCGTGCGGTCTTCGCTCGCGTCTGCGGCAATTGGCGCCGTCTGTTGATCAGTGGACATGGAGTGCATCCGTTACGTCGAAGTCTGCGGTCGGGTCGGTGGTGGCGTGTGCGGCCGCGTGGCGCTTCGGACCGCGCCGATCACCGCCGGCGTGCGCATCGTCGGCGCCGCGCGGCGAACGCCGGGCCAGGTCGCCGGCGTCGTCGAGCGCCGGCGAGTCGTCGTGCTCGGCCTCCGCCGACAGCACGGCCCGATACGCCGGTACGGTCGCCAGCAGCCCTGAATGCGTGCCGACATGGGTGATCACGCCGCCCTGAAGCAGTGCAACCCGGTCGGCCAGGGCAACCGTCGAAGGCCGATGCACAACGATCAGCGCGGTGCTCCGGGCCAGCACACGGGCGAGCGCCGCCTCGACCAGTGCCTCGGTGTGCACGTCGAGGGCGGACAGCGGGTCGTCGAGTACGAGCACGCGCGGCCGGCCGAGCACCGCTCGCGCCAGGGCGAGCCGCTGGCGCTGACCACCGGACAGGGACAGGCCCTGCTCACCGACTCGGGTGTTGAGACCCCACGGCAACTCGTAGACAAAGCCGGCCTGTGCCACGTCGATCGCCTCGGCGACCTGCTCGTCGGTCGCGTCCGGCCGGCCCAACGTGAGGTTTTCGCGAACCGACATCGAGAAGAGCGTTGGCTCCTCGAACGCGACGCCGATCAAATCGCGCAGGTTGTCCAGCGGCAGGTCGCGAATGTCGTGGCCGTCGATGGTGATGCGGCCGGCCGTGACGTCGTAGAGCCGCGGCACCAGGGAGATGAGCGCTGACTTGCCGCTGCCCGTCACGCCGACCAGTGCCACCGTTTCGCCTGGGCGAATGTCGAGGTCGATGCCACGCAACACCGGCTCGGTCGCGTCCGGGAACGTGAACTGGACGTTTTCGAAACGTACGTCGCCGCTAACCGCATCGGCCTCGAGCGCGACCGCGTCGGGCCGATCGGTGATCGTGACCTCGCTGTCGAACACCTCGTAGATCCGGTCGGCCGCGGTCATCGCCTCTTGCAGGTTCGAGATGATCCAGCCCAGCGCATCGACCGGCCAGATCAGCATGAGTTCGAGCGTGACGAAGGCGACCAGTCCGCCGATCGTCATCTCGTTCTTCGAGACCGCATAGGCGCCGCCGACGAGGACGATCGCGAGTGTGACGTTGGGCACTACGTCGAAGCGAGACCACGTCCGAGCGACCATGACCGCCTTGCGGACACCGGTGTCGTGGACGAGCTTCGCCGCTGCGCCGTACTTTCTCGCGACCTCGCGGCGGCGACCGTACGCCTTCACGGTCCGGACGCCCTGGGCCGACTCTTCGGCGATGGTGGCGAGGTCACCCTGCTGGTCCTGCATCAGCCGGGCGGCCGCGAAGTATTGCTTCGTGAAGTCGCGGCTGATCCAGAACAGTGGCACCGAGCCAGCCGTCACGACGATCGCAAGTGGCCAGTACAGGTGGAAGAGCAGGATCACCACCGTCACGTACGTGCCGATGTTGACGATCAGGAAGATCAACCCGAATGACATGAATCGTCGGATCACCGACAAGTCGCTGATGGCACGGGACAACAGCTGACCCGACTGCCACTTGTCGTGGAATGCGACCGGGAGTCGCTGTAGATGCCGGTAGAGATCGTTGCGCTGTTTGGTCTCCATGCCGAGCGCGCAGACCGTCTGCGTCCAGCGCCGAATGAAGATCAACAGGGCCTCGACCAGGCCAAGCACCAAAGCCAATGCGCCGAGCGTCAGCAGCGCGCCCGGTCGATGATGGCGCACCGGTCCATCGACGACATTCTGGACAACGAGCGGGACGACGATGCTGGCCCCGGTGGCTCCGGCCGCCGCGACCAGCATCCAGATCATGTGCGGTATGTAGGGCCGCAGGTAAACCCGGGTCCGCAGCAAATTGTCCAGTTGTCGATGCTTCGGGGGTTTGGGTTTATGTCCTGTCTGCGCCGCCACTTGTCGAAAGTAGCCGGACACAGGGGCAGATCACGACCGAGTTTCTGTCGGCTCACACACGTGTGACGCCTTCATGGGCGCGCAGCCAGCGCTTGATCTCGAGGCCGTAACGGTAACCACCGAGGCCGCCATCGGTCCGTACGATCCGGTGGCACGGGACGAACAGCGCCGCGGCATTTCTCGCGCACGCGCTGGCGGCGGCCCGAACGGCGGCTGGGCGGCCCGCGAGTTCGGCGAACTCGCTGTATGTCACGACGTCACCGGCCGTCACCGTTCGGAGGACCTCCCAGGCGTGATCCAGGAACGCGCCGGCCCCATGCTGCTCTACCTCGACCGTATCGATTGCGGCGAGATCACCGTCGAAATAGGCCCGTGCCGCATCGATCGCCGGCTGCAGGTCGGTGCCGCCGTCGTCGGTCGGGCCCGCGTCGAGTGTCTTGCGTGGAATGAGCGCGGTGAGCTCCGCTTCGTCGGTCGTGAAGCCGGAGGCGAGGACCGCCTTTCCGCGTCCGACGATGGTGAACGGGCCGACCGGCGTCTCGATGGTCGTGCTGTGCATGTCACATCCTCCAGAGTCTGATCACTGCGTACGAGCGCCAGGGCGCCCAACGTTCGGCGTGCCGGGCCAGGGGAATCGGCTGCTCGGGCAGCCCGGCCGAGCGCGCGGCCCGCCGGACGGCGATGTCTGTCGACAGGAACACATCCGGGTCACCGAGGGCTCGCATCGCGACGTAGTTGGCCGTCCACGGGCCGATGCCCGGGATGGCCTCGAGCGCAGCTCGCGTCTCGTC
>DASQPR010000346.1:0-3160 GCA_035643815.1 Micromonosporaceae bacterium
CGTATACGGCGGCTGCTCGCTCTGGCCGACAAGCGTGCGCATGATCTTGGCATTCCGGACACCGAGGCCGCCGTTACCCCGGAGATGATGGCCGGCTGACCGCCCGCCGGGCGTTGGATCCGATTCCGGCAGGCTACGGCCGACGCCGGCGCGTTCATGATCCGCTGCGGTGGACGATCCGTGCCGTCACAGCGACACAGATCGTCCATCCTGGTGGATCATGCCGGCCAGATCACGGCGGCCAGCGCGCGAGTCTCGACGAGAGTCGCGTCACGGCCCGGCGCACGCGGGTCGTTGTTCGTTGATCATTCGAAACGGATAAGGTCTACGTGTTCGGCGACGCGGCCGGCACCAGCCGTCCCTCGCCCAGCGCGTCGCTGCGCGAGCGGGCCTGCCGCCACACTTGGCGGCGATTCGCGCGGGACGGCTCGACCATGACCAAACTGTGGGTGGCCGGCATCACCGCTTTCCACCCACACTGCGTGCCAAGGAGATGGAACCTGTGACCATCCGGGTTGGTATCAACGGCTTCGGCCGGATCGGCCGTAACTTCTTCCGTGCCCTGCTCGCCTCCGGTGCCGACGTCCAGCTGGTCGGCTTCAACGACCTCGGCGACGTGAAGACCATCGGGCACCTGCTTAAGTACGACACCGTGCTGGGTCGCCTCGGCCAGGAAGTCAAGATCACTGAGGACGAGTTGGTCGTTGGCCCGCACACGATCAAGGCGTTCGCCGAGAAGGACCCGGCCAAACTGCCCTGGGGCGACATCGGCGCGGACATCGTGATCGACTCGACCGGCTTCTTCACCGACGCGACCAAGGCCCGCGGCCACCTCGACGGCGGCGCTAAGAAGGTCATCATCTCGGCGCCGGCCAAGAACGAGGACATCACCATCGTGATGGGCGTCAACGACGACAAGTACGATCCCGCCCGGCACACGATCATCTCCAACGCGTCGTGCACGACGAACTGCCTCGCGCCGATGGCGAAGGTCCTCAATGACACGTTCGGCATCGAGAGCGGTCTGATGACCACGATCCACGCGTACACGCAGGATCAGAACTTGCAGGACGGACCGCACAAGGACCTGCGGCGCGCACGCGCGGCGGCGCTGAATATCGTGCCCACCTCGACCGGCGCTGCCAAGGCGATCGGGCTCGTGCTGCCGGAGCTCAAGGGCAAGCTCGACGGGTACGCGCTGCGAGTGCCGGTGCCGGTCGGCTCGGCCACCGATCTGACGTTCAAGTCAGCTCGCGAGACTTCGGTGGCCGAGGTCAACGCGGTGATGAAGGCGGCCGCCGACGGCCCGCTGCGCGGCATCCTCACCTACACCGAGGACCCCATCGTGTCGTCGGATATCGTCACCGATCCGGCATCGTGCATCTTCGACTCGGGCCTCACCAAGGTCGTTGGCGACCAGGTCAAGGTTGTTGGCTGGTACGACAACGAGTGGGGCTACTCGAACCGGCTGCTCGACCTCGTCCAACTGGTCGGCGCCTCGCTGTGAAGACCCTCGACGACCTGCTCGCCGAGGGCGTCACCGGTCGGCGCGTGCTGCTGCGCGCCGACCTGAACGTCCCGTTGGCCAGCCAGCCCGACGGACCGGCGAAGATCACCGACGACGGTCGTATCAAGGCCGTACTGCCCACGATCGCGGCGCTGCGTGACGCCGGCGCGCGCATCGTGGTCTGCTCGCACCTCGGCCGGCCGAAGGGCGCACCGGACCCGAAATACGTCCTCGCGCCGGTCGCCGCCCGCCTGAGCGAATTGCTCGGCACCGACGTCGCGTATGCGAGCGACACGGTGGGCGACAGCGCACGGGCGGCCGTGGCCGGGCTGGGCGACGGTGACGTGGCGCTGTTGGAGAACCTGCGGTTCAACGCGGGCGAGACGAGCAAGGACGCCGACGAGCGGGGTACGTTCGCCCGAAAGCTCGCTGCGTTCGGCGACGCGTACGTCGATGACGCCTTCGGCGCGGTGCACCGCAAGCACGCAAGTGTCTATGACGTCGCGGCACTCCTACCGCATTTCGCTGGCCTCCTGGTCGCGAAGGAACTCGATGTGCTGAGCCGGCTGACCGCGAACCCGGACCGGCCGTACGTAGTTGTGCTCGGTGGCTCGAAGGTGTCGGACAAGCTCGCGGTCATTCAGGCGCTGTTGCCGACGACCGACAAGCTGCTGATCGGCGGCGGCATGTGCTTTACGTTCCTCAAGGCGCAGGGTCACGAGGTCGGCACGTCGCTCCTCGAAACGGACATGGTCGACACGTGTCGCGATCTGCTCACGCAGGCCGGCGGGAAGATCGTGCTGCCGACCGACATCGTGGTGGCGACGGAGATCAGCGACGACGCGCGGGCGTCGACGGTGCCGGCCGACGCCATGCCGGTCGATGAGATCGGGCTCGACATCGGTCCGGACAGCGTGGCCGCGTTCGCCGATGCCCTCGCGGGCGCGAAGACGGTGTTCTGGAACGGCCCGATGGGTGTATTCGAGAAGAAACCGTTCGCGGCAGGTACGCGCGGCGTGGCGGAGGCGATCACGAAGGTGGACGGCTTCACGGTCGTCGGCGGGGGTGACTCGGCCGCGGCCGTACGCGCGCTCGGTCTCGACGAGGATGCGTTCGGCCACATCTCGACTGGTGGCGGCGCCTCGCTGGAATACCTCGAGGGAAAGACGTTGCCGGGTGTTCAAGCGCTGGATGCCTGAGGTGGCCCGCAAGGACTCCGTGACGGCGGCCGTGCCGCTGAAACCGGGCGAACGTCGCCCGCTGATGGCCGGCAACTGGAAGATGAACTTCAATCATCTCGAGGCGATCGGCCATACGCAGAAGCTCGCGTTCAGCCTGACCGAGAAGCAGCTGACCGAGGTCGAGACCGTGCTGCTGCCGCCGTTCGTCGACATCCGCAGCGTGCAAACGTTGATCGACGCGGACAACCTGTTGATCGGGTTCGGCGCCCAGGACCTGTCGCCCTTCGACAGCGGTGCCTACACCGGCGACGTGTCCGGCCCGATGCTCGCGAAGCTCGGCTGCCAGTACGTCATCGTCGGCCACTCAGAACGCCGCACGATTCACCACGAGGACGACGGCATCGTCAGCTTGAAGGTGAAGGCGGCGATCCGCAACGAGATCACCCCGATACTCTGCGTCGGCGAGGGGCTG
>DASQPR010000347.1:0-3414 GCA_035643815.1 Micromonosporaceae bacterium
GCTTCCGCGTCGTCGGCACCCGGCACCGTGTCGGCCAGCATCACGGCACGTGGCGCGACGTCGTCCTCATCGAACGCCGCAGCCCGAATATCTAGCGCGGAGCCGCGACTATCTAGCGCGGAGCCGCGACGCGGATGAGCCGCCGCGCCCATACGATGTCGGTCATGACGCAGTTTGCGATCAGCGATGCCGCCGAACTGCTCGGCGTCAGTGTCGACACGGTCCGCCGGTGGTCGGACACCGGGCGCCTCCGGGCCACCCGCGACCCGCACGGTCACCGCATCATCGACGGCAAGGTCCTCGCGGCCTACTTACACGACCACGGCCGGGTCGACCAGGGTACGGCGACGTCGTCCGCGCGTAACCGATTTCCCGGTCTGGTCACCAACATCAAGAAGGATGCGGTCATGGCGCAGGTCGAGATCCAGGCCGGCCCGCATCGCGTCGTGTCGTTGCTGAGTCGGGAAGCACTCGACGAGCTCAAGCTCTCCGTCGGTGACATCGCCGTCGCCGTCGTGAAATCGACGACCGTCATCGTCGAGACGCCTCGATAGATCCACCTGCGGCACTCCGTGCGTGTCCGCCCGGCCTAACTCGGAGCCGGCGCCGCCGCCGGCAACACGATCCGGAACGTCGCACCGACCCCCTCGCGACCGGAGGCGGTCAGCGTGCCGTCATGGGCCTCGATCACTTCGCGCGCAAGGGCGAGCCCGATCCCGAAGCGGCGACCCTTGCCGTGCGCACCGCGGGCAAATCGTTCGAAGATCTTTTCGGTGTCCCCCGGCCCGATTCCGTGCCCGTCGTCAATCACGTCGCAGACGACCGTCGGCGCGTGACCATCGTGCCGGTGAATAGCGACCGTGATGTGTCCGCCGGTGTCGACGTGGCCAATGGCGTTGTCGACGAGCGCGTTGACGACGCGGCGCAGCGCCGTCGGCGAGCCGGGCACGACATACGGACCGCCGTTTTGGCGAAGGCCAAGGTGTAGGCCACGCTCGCGTACCCGCGCTTGTTCGGCATCGACCACGTCGCGGGCGACCTGGGCCAGATCGACCGGGACCATCGTCGTCGGATCGGCGCCCAGTTGGGCCGACATCAGCAACTCTTCGACGATGTCACCGAGTTCGCGGGTGCTGCTGACCAACCGACCGGCCTCCTCGGCCAGTTCGGGGTGTCCCTCGACTTCCCGCAGTGACCGCTGCAGAAGCTGCGCGCGCAGGTGAGCTTGCGTCAGCGGCGTACGCAACTCGTGGCTAGCGTCGGCGACGAAGCGTTGCTGGCGCAGGCTGGCCTCCTCCAGCGGCCGCACCGCCCGGCGGGCGGTGACTGATCCGATAGCGATGGCGATGACGATGCCGGCTCCACCGGCGATCAGCAGTCCCTCGATGAGCCGGTGGCGCTCCCGATCTTGGTCCGTGAGGTCGAGCGCGGCTTGCACTGTCGCCTCACCTCGCCGGACCGTACGGAGTTGATACTGGCGGCCGCCGGCTTCCGCTTCACCGGTGACGGTTCGAGCACCCGCCTCGACTCTCGCGAAGGCGGCCGCGTCGAGTGGTCGACCGTGGAGTTCGGCCGATGCCCGTATCTGGCCGTTAGCTGACTGGTAGATGAGTATCCCGGCCGGCGGGTCGGTCATCGCGTCCGCGTCGACCACCGCTGCGCGCAATTGTCGTTGGGCATCGGCCGTTTGCGCCCGGAGGATGAACACCGCGGCCAGGGCGGCCAGGGCCAAGAGGCACACGGCGAACAGCGCGGCCGTCTGTAGCGTGATGCGACGCGCTGTACGACGGATCAGGGCGTGTTCGGGCGTCGACCGATGCGACCTCACATCGCGCCGATCCGGTAGCCGTGACCCCGCATGGTGTGCACGACGCCCTTGCCGAGCTTGCGCCGAAGGTAGTGGACGTACGTGTCGACAACGGTTTCCGAATCGGCCGTGTCAAACACGGTCTTGCGCAACTCGTCGCGACTGAAGACGCGGCCGGGGCGAGACGCGAGCGTACGCAGCAGCGCGCACTCGCGACCGGACAGCTCGATCGCTCGCCCGTCGGACGTGCGCGCGATCCGGGTGACGAGGTCGACGGTGCCGTCGCCGATCTGGATGGTCTCGCCAATCGTGGCGTGCCGTCGCAGCAACGCACGCAGTCGGGCGAGCAGTTCATCGACCTCGAAGGGCTTGACGAGATAGTCCTCGGCGCCGGCGTCTAAGCCTTCCACCCGATCGACGACCGAGCCGTACGCGGTCAGCATGATCACGGGCGTGCCAACGCCACGGCCGCGCAGTCGCCGCGTGAGGTCCAGGCCGTCGATTGCCGGGAGCCCACGGTCGATCACCATCACGTCGTATCGATCGATCAACGCGCGGTGGAGCCCGGCCTGACCATCAGCCACGGCATCGACCTGATAGCCCTCGTCACCCAGCAGCCGCTCGAGCATCGTGCGAAGCTCGCGATCGTCCTCGACGATCAACAGGCGGCGCGCGTCGGTGAGACGTTCGAGGCCATCGAACTCGTCCACCTCGCAGCCGCCTCCCGCTCCACGCCGTACGCCTCAACTGCCGAAGTGAGCGGCGTCCAGCGCGGCCTGGAGAGACTCCCGGTATCCGCCGGTGGTGACCGTGGCACCGCTGACGCCGTCGATTCGGGCACTTTGCGCAGACAGTACCTCTTGCCGGAGGAGCGGCAGAGCGTAGGAGTTGATCGACTGGTCGTGCCCGCTGCCAGTCGGATAAACCAGGGCCTTGACATCAGTGATCCGGTGATTGGCGATTCGCACCTGGACCTGCACCGGGCCCCACTGGGTCTGGGCCACGGTTCCGTTGACGACGCTCGCCGCCGACCCGCCCTTCGCCGCCGACGATCGTGACGGTTTCGCGCTTCCGCCGGCACGGGGCGCCGGCTGGGCGCCGACGACGCCCGGTGCCTGGGCCGACGGCTGCTGCCCGGCCGTGCCGCGGCTGTTCGTACTCGTGTAATAGCTAAACAGCAGCACCACGATGGCGACCGTGGCACTAAGCCACAGCGTTATGCGTCGCACCCGTTACCTCCCTGATCACGGCCTGTTCTGAAGCGGGCTCGACCGGTTTCCGTCACCAACTGAACGTCTCGAGATGAACGTGTTCGCTCGGGACCGAAATGCGTTCGAGCGCGTCCGTCACGGCCGCCATCCACGGTGTCGGGCCGCACACGTACACGTCGCTGTGCACGACATCGGGAGCCAGGGCACGCAGCGCGGCCAGATCGTCGCCGTACCCACTGGGCAGCCACGATGAATCGTTGGCGCGGCGGCCGACCAGGTAGTGCACGGCGACGCCGCGGTGACGCGCGAGGTGCTCGAATTCTCGGTAGAACGTGAGGTCCGACGGTGAGCTGGCTCGATAGATCAGGACCGCCTCGCCCGGCAGGTAATACTCCG
>DASQPR010000348.1:0-5426 GCA_035643815.1 Micromonosporaceae bacterium
GGCGGCCGCGCCGGCCGGACCCGAGGGTGATCCGCTCGGGCCTTGCCGCATGCGCCCGCCCGAAGGTGTCGCCGAGATCTCACCTCGGAAACCCGCTGTACGGCCGAGCCGAGCCTGTGCCCGCGTGGACGATTGGGAAAAGCGCGTCGCGGACGCATGGGCGTCGATTGACAACTACGAAGACCGCGACGAGTTCCGGGCTTTGATCGACCAACTGGTGGCCGAGCGGCCGGACGGTGACCCGATCGGTCTGTTCGAGTGCGCCTGCGCCTGGGATTCAACCGGGCACTCCGACCGTGCCGTGCCGCTCTACAAAACGGCGCTCGACGACGGGTTGAGCGGCTATCGGCGGCGCCGTGCGGTGATCCAGATGTCCAGTTCGCTGCGCAACATCGGTCAGGTTGAGACCGCCGTGTCGTGGCTGGAGGCCGAGCGCGGCATCGACCCCGCGAGCCTGGACGAGCAGACTCGTACGTTGTCCGACGCGATCAGCGCGACGCTTGCGTTGTGCCTGGTCGATTCGGGCCGCGAGCGCGAAGCCGTATCGGTCGCCGTCGGGGCGCTGGCGCCGCATCTGCCGCGCTATCAGCGCTCGATGGCCAACTACGCACGGATGCTGGTGGAACCGGACGGGCAGTCTTAGCCTCCACGCCGGGCGGTCGTCGCCAGCGGCAGGCCGTGTCACATCGGCGGCGGCTGTCCAGTCGTTGATGCATGACCATCCGAACCAAGCAGGTGCTGGCGGCCGTGCTGGCGCTTTCGGCGGCGTACGTGGGAGCGTGGGCGGCCGCCTTTCCGCTGTCGTTCTACCGGTCCTTCCCGCTGCCGGGACGCGGCTGGGTCGCCATGCTCGGGCCGTACAACGAGCATCTGACGCGTGATGTCGGCGGCCTCTACCTGGCGCTGTTCGTGATGACCGCGTGGGCCGTCGTACGCCCGGGCGCCGAGATCTTCCGAGTGGCAGGGGCGGCGTGGCTCGTATTCAACGTCGTGCACTTCGCATTCCACCTCTCGCACCTGGGCATGTTCGGCATCGCCGACCAGATCGGCAACGTGGTGGCGCTGGGCGGCTCGACCGTCCTGTCCGCACTCCTGGTGATCCCGGCTCACACGTCCGAGGACTCGGCGGCGCCGTACCACGGTCGGCTGAAACTCAAACACCGATAGGGGAACGCTACGAGCAAACCTCACCAAAGGTTGCGGGCGATTCCCGCGAGCGTACGGCCGGTGAGCCGCCCCTCGCCGAGCCCGAGTTCGACGATCGAGTTGAAGACCCGTTGATCTCGCGCGGCGGCCCGCATGGTCGCGTCGACGACACGCGCACTGCCGGTGAGACGCGCGGCCATCCGGCTGTGGCGCAGGTGCCGGCCCAAACGGCGGCGCAGCGAGTCGCCGTACCGTCGGGCCACGCCGTTTCCCGGTGCGGCCGCGGCCGCACCGGCCAGCGAGCCCGACACCACCGCGTAGAAGATGCCTTCGCCGGTGAACGGATTGATCAGCGACTGCGCATCCCCGGCGAGCAGGAGTCGACCCCGACCCGCCGCCGGGCGATGCGTCGACAATGGAAGGTGATGGGCTCGCAACGCTGTGGCCGCGGCCGTATCGACCTCCGGCAAGAGGGACGCCATCCGATTGAGCAGGTGCTCCCGCGACAGCGTCGCGCCGCGGAGGACCTCGCCGTAGCCGACGTTGGCACGTCCGTCGCCGATCGGGAAATTCCACGCGTACGCCGGCCAGTGTGTTGCCGGAGCAGTAATGATGTGCTGCTGTACGGGACCGACCGCCGGCGCGTACCCGCGGATCGCCAAGGCCATGCAACCGTCCGGATTGGTCGGTTCACCGAGCGCGCGCCGCACCAGCGAGTAGGCGCCGTCCGCGCCGACCACGGTGCGCGCCGAGATCATGCCGTCCAGCACGACGAAATCGGGACGTTCGTCGATCACCCGTACGGTGTGCTGCAGCAGCGTTGCTCCGGCCGCCACGGCCGCCTCGACCAGTCGTGCGTCGAAGACTTTGCGCGGAATCGTGTAGTCCGGCCGGGTGAGGTTTCGCACGACGGACGCACCGCTCGGACCGACGAGATGCAGCGCCGGCACCGGTGCGTACCCATCCTCTACGCCGGTGACGCCAAGCTCACGCAAAACCTCGAGCGCGTGCGGCGCGATGCCGTCGCCGCACGCCTTGTCGCGGGGGAAGGCCGCCTTGTCGAGCAGAAGCACGCTCGCGCCGAGGCGCCGAGCCGCGAGAGCGGCGCTCGATCCGGCCGGCCCGGCGCCGACGATCGCTACGTCGTAATGGTCCATGAGCCCAGCCTGTCAAGGCGTGTCTACGTTCGCCAGGACAACGACGTCGTTGCGACACCCTCAACCGGTCCCGCGCATCGATCCCCGGCAAGTCCGGCCGATTCCGCAACTCGGCAACGCCACCTCAGAGATCATCTGAGGGGGCGATCGCATTCGCTCCGGAGTTTGCGATCCGGAGGACGCTCCTTTTATATTCGAGTAATCGGAGCATTCTCCGATTAGACGGCCGCCAATGCGGTCGGCCCGCCTCACGAGGAGACGACGTGACCAACGGATCCATCTTCGACGAGCCACGCACCGCCGCGAGCGCCCAATCTCGTCCGGCGACGCGGCCGCTGGCCGGAACGGTTGCGTTGGTGACCGGCGCATCCAGCGGCATTGGAGCGGCGACCGCCGCGGTGCTGGCCGCGCACGGTGCGGCGGTGGCTCTGGCTGCCCGCCGTACGGATCGCTTGGCGGCACTCGCCACCGATATCAGAGGACAGGGCGGCACGGCATTGGTGCTCGAGTCTGACATCACCGACGAGCGCCAGGCGCAAGCGGCGGTCGAACGTACGGTTAGCGAGTTGGGCCGACTCGACACGCTCGTCAACAACGCCGGCGTGATGTTGTTAGGTCCCGTTCTCGACGCACCGTTGTCCGAGTGGCAGCGGATGGTCGATATCAACGTGCTCGGCACGCTCTACTGCGCACACGCCGCGTTGCCACATCTGCTGCTTGCGGCCGAGACCGGGCCGCGGCGGGTCGCCGACATGGTGAACATCAGCTCGGTGGCCGGCCGCGTCGCGCGCAGCGGCCGAGGTGTCTACAACCTGACCAAGCACGGCCTGGGCGCGTTCAGCGAGTCACTGCGCCAAGAGGTCACCGGTCGGCATGTACGAGTGTCGCTTGTCGAGCCGGGTGCCACAGCGACCGAACTGGCCGGGCACAATCGCGCCGAAGTGCTGGAAACCATGCGTACGCAGGTAACTGGCATCGAGCCGATGCAGGCCGAGGACGTCGCGGACGCGGTCGCGTATGTCGTCACCCGCCCGCGGCATGTCGCGGTCAACGAAGTCTTGATCCGTCCGACCGAGCAGGAGTAGCCCGGCCGGGTTACGGCGGCGCGGAGATCACAGCCCAAACAGGGGCGGTAGCGCAAATAACATGATCATCGACCACGTCACGTGAGTGATCATCGGCGCGAGTATGCCGCCGGATGCTCGTCGCTGCAGGCCGAAAACCAATCCGAGTGTCAGCGCCGCGAAGACGAGCATCGGATTCCACGTGGCGACCGTCGCGATTGCGTACACGATCGTCGAAATGACGACCGGATGCCGTCGGCCGATCGCGGCGAAGAGGGCGCCGCGGAAGAAGATCTCCTCCCCGATCGCGTTCGCCAGCGTCACGACCACGATCAGCGCGGTCGAGCCCTGCTGGGCGTGCGCCAGGACGTTCTCGACGTAGTCACGCAGCGGTCGGATCTCCCGTACGGCAAGGGCTCCGGCGATGAACACGGCCGCCGCGATGAGACCGATCACGAGCGGACTCAGAAGCGGGCGTCGCACGGTGCCACGGAATGAGATGTTTCCCAGGTGTAGCGGCCCCGATGCCAGGCCGCCGACAGTCCAGACGACCGCGACCGCTCCCGTCAGCGCGTAAAACGTTGAGTCGCCCGGCCGGATCGACAGCGAGAAACCGAGCAGCACAGCGCCGCCTACCAGGGCAACCGTGACCACGATGCGGCGGCGCAGGAAGTCGCGGTCGGTCTCCTCGTGATCACGCGGAACGCGGTCGATCAGCGATGGCGCAACGATGTTCCGGATACGCGGAAGCCACGTCATCGGCGGGTGCGGCCGGATCCCGTTGACGTCGCCTTCGTACGGTCAGCCAACGCCACCCGTACGGACTCCTCGTAGCCGAGCGTCGCACCCGGCACCACGGCTTCGATCGATCGGTCGTGCACGGTCACCTCGGTCGTCATTGAGTCGACCAGGTTGCGGGCAGTGCCCAGATCTACGTCGGTGACGAGCGCGAGCCAGGCTGAGGAGAGCCGGGGCGTCAGCAGGGGCACGGTGACGTTTGGCAGTTCCTTGCCCCGCACGGCGGCGGCGCGTTCGAGCATGTCGATGTAGCGCAGCACATCCGGGCCGCCGATCTCGTAGACCTGACCCCGAGCCGACTCCGGTTCGAGAACGCCGACCAGATACCGTACGACGTCGGTCAGTGCGATCGGTTGCACTCGGGTATTGACCCAGCGAGGAGTGACGAGCGCCGGCAAATGATCGACCAGTTGCCGGGTGATCTCCCAGGAGATGCTGCCGTGGCCGATGACGACGGCCGCTCGCAGGACGGTCACCGGCACCTCGCCGTCGCGCAGCAGCCACTCCACTAGACGACGAGAGCGCAGATGAGCCGACATCTCGTCGTCGTCGGCGCCGAGACCACCGAGGTAGACGATGCGTTCGAGGCTGGCCTGGGCACTGGCCGCGGCGAAGTTGCGAGCGCCTCGGGCATCCCGTTCCTCGAAGTCGGCCGAGTCCAGCGAGTGCACGAGGTAATAGGCGGCGTCGACGCCCTCCAGCGCGGCATCGAGCGCGGCCCGGTCACCCACATCACCGGCAACGGGCTCGCCGGCCCCTTCGTACGTCTCCGGATGCCGCGTCATGGCCCGGACGCGATATCCGGCATCCGCGAGCGCCCGGGCGAGATGCGAACCGATGAAGCCGGACGCCCCGGTAACCAGAATGTCCTTTTCCATAAACACGTCATACCCCGGATGCCGCCGCTAATATCCGAAACCGCAGCTAGCGGTGCGGTCGGACATGCCCCGGACTGCCGAGGCCTCCGAAGAGATGATCGGAGCGAGCTCGGCGCGGCACCCGCACGGCCGAATGTCACTCAGTCGGTGAAACACAGCGCACGGAAGCGGTCAACCAGGTCCGGCGCGACGCCGCTCGTGTCGACGTCGACGCGACCATAGAACCAGAGCAACAGATCGGCCGCGGAGCCGGCGATCGTCGGTGTGCCGTCGTGGACGCCTCGCGTCCAGGCGACCGTGCCGCTTGCCTCGCCGTCGGCGACGGTCCAGCTCGGGCCACCATCGGTGCGGAGGCCGAACGTGCCGTCGAGTGGCGGGCGGGC
>DASQPR010000349.1:0-6403 GCA_035643815.1 Micromonosporaceae bacterium
TGATTCTCGACCATCTCGGCGACGCGGCCCGGGCGGCCGGTGACGCCGACACCGCACGGCGCGTCTGGATGCAAGCCGCCGAGATATTCGACCGGCTCGATCGCCGGCACGGCGCGGCCGTACATGCGAAGCTGGCCGCGATCGGCTGAGTCCCGCCCACCGGATCCGGCTCAGTGCCGGCCGGATCGACATGGCGACGCGAGCCGGATCGATATGGCGGTCCGTTCGGCGGCACCGAAACACATCGACTACGCCGGTCGGCCCCGTTGGCGCCGACGGATTTCGTAGAGCAGGATCGATGCGCTCACCGACACGTTCAGTGAATCGGCCCAACCCTGCATCGGCACGGTCACCTCGGCAAAGCCGTACGTGAACCAGGGACGTGAGATGCCGTAGCGCTCGTTTCCGACGACGATCGCCGTACGGCCGTGGAAAGGCACGCTGCCGTAGTCGCGCGCGGCCCGACCCGTGGTCGCGAGGTGCACGTCGAAACCCCGAGCCCGCAACCATTCGGCGGCCAGGTCGGGCGAGGCGAACTCGATCGTGGGCACTCGGAGGTTCATACCGCGGCTGCCGCGGAACACCTTCGGATGGCTGAGTCTCGTACGCCGATTCGTGAGGACGAGGCAGTCGGCGCCGCAGGCATCCAACGTACGCATCAATGTGCCGAGGTTGCCCGGGATCTCGATGGCGTCGGCCACGAGGACGAGCGCGTCCGGGCGAAGCGGGACCGCGTCGGCATCCCAGGACGGCAGCGTGATCAGCGATACGAGGCCATCGGGGCGCTCGCGTTCGCAGATCCGGGTCAACACCGACGGCGAGATCCGAAACGCCGACCGGGCGCGCGCCGCGACCTGAACGCTTCGACTCCGTGCCTCGTCCGAGTAAGCCGCCTCGGGGCACCACAGGAACGTGTCGATCTCAACACCGAGTTCCAACGCGACGTTGTGTGCCCACAAACCCTCGGCCACCAGGAGGTGGCGGTGGTTCGGCGCGGTGTTGTTGATGACGTGGCGCACCTGCCGAATGCGCGGGTGCTGCAAGCCGATCTGCTGAAGGGTGGCCGGCTGGCCTGCGCGTGAACGGGAGTCGATGTCCGGATACATGACGAACCTAACGGGACGGTGGTGCGAGTGAGTGCGTAGGCGCGCACAAATGCGCTGTCCCGGGCGCACATCCGGACTAGCCGGCAGCGCCGAGACACCAATACGCTTTCCCGCGGATCCCGCGGGGACTCATCGACCGGACATCACGCCGGGAACGCTAGGACTATCCGATTCGCGCCTCAATCGATTTTCACCGCGGTCGCCGGCATGGAAATCTCGCGACAGCGCGGTCGCCCGCCCGATACCGTCGCCGGGTCGGCGCGCCCGCCCGCGCGCGTACCCGCAGAAGTGGAGCGTGACCATCGACGGCGACGGCGCATCGGTAGCCGCGGCGAGCGCACCGCGACAGCGGACGCCGGCCGAACCGAGTCTCTGGCGGCACCGCGACTTCGGTTATTTCTGGGGCGGCCAGACCGTGTCGATGATCGGATCGGCCATCAGCTTCATCGCGCTGCCTCTGGTCGCCGTCAGTATGTTGCGTGTCAACCCGTTCGGGATGAGCCTCCTCGCGGCCGTCGAGCGCCTTCCCCCGCTCCTCGTCGGCCCCTTCGTCGGCCCGCTCGTAGACCGTCGGTCGCGGCGACCGCTGCTGCTCGTCGCCGACATCGGGCGAGCGGTATTGCTCGGCTGGATTCCGATCGCCGCCGTCCTCGGTGTGCTTGCGCTGTGGCAGCTCGTCGTCGTCGCGTTCGGCGTCGGCCTGCTCACACTGCTGTTCAACGTGGCGTATCAGGCATTTCTGCCGAACGTCGTACCGAACGCCCGGCTCGCGGACGGCAACGGCAAACTCTCGGCCAGCCAGTCGGTCGCCGAGGTCACCGGACCAGGACTCGCGTCCTGGTTCATCTTCGCCGGCGGTCCGGCGGCCGCGGTCCTCGCCGACGCGGTCAGTTACCTCGTGTCGGCATCGTGCATCCTACGAATGCGGGCGCGTGACGCAGTGCATTCGGCCGCTCGGGATGGCGGCCCGACAGCGTTCTGGGCCGCGACGCGCAGTGGGTTCCCGTTGCTGTGGCACGACCGCATCCTGCGGTCGGTGACCCTGTCCAACGCCGTGCTCGCCTTCTTCGCGCAACTCCAGGCCGCGGTCTACTTCCTCTATCTCGCGCGTACGTTGCACCTGAGCCCGACGGCCATCGGCCTGGTATTCACCGCCTCGGGCGTCATCGGCTTCGCCGCCGCGCTCGGTGCCGGGCGGCTGGCCGAGCGCCTCGGCCTCGGCCGACTGATCGTCGTCGGACAACTCGTCCTGATCGCCGGCGGTGCTCTGCTCGCGGCGGCGGCCGGGCCGCGACTCGTGGCGGCCGGATTCATCGTTGCCGGCGAGGCGTGCTTCAGCGCCGGCCTGGCGATCTTCGGCGTGGGCTACACGACAATGTTCCAGGTACGGACGACCGATGCCGTACGCGGACGGGTGCTGGGCGCGGCCAAATTCCTGTCGGCCGCCCTGATCCCGGTGGCCGCCCTGGCCGGCGGCGCGGTGGCCGAGGCGTACGGCCTGCGCACGGCCGAGATCGTCGGGGCGATCGGCATGGCACTCGGCCTGATTGCAGTGCTGCGACGGCCGGTGATCGCGGCCTCGTTGAACGACCCTTCCAACATTGACCCAGCCCGCGCCGATCCGGCCGGCGCGGATCCGGTCGGCGCAGATCCGGCGGGCGGTGCGCGGGACCGAGTCGATCCCGCAGGCCCTACGGTGCCGGCGGAGTGATGGCGCCGTTCGCGGCGACCTGCGCGCCGGTCGTCGGAAAGTCCTGCCGCGTCAGTGAACGGACCATGTCGATCGCCCGGTCATGGGGATCGAGGCGGGGCACACCGGGCGCGACCATCGAGGTCGGCACGATCGTCGCGCCCACGAACGATCCGTCGCCGCGCATGGTCACCCGCAGGATCGCCGACACGCCCGTCACGTTGTTGACCGACAACGCGTGATAGCCGGCGAAGTTTCCGAGGCTGTACGCGATCAAATGCCCTCGGTAGAACTCCATGCCGCGCAAGACGTGCGGACCGTGTCCGATCACGACGCTGGCGCCAGCGTCGATCATCGCGTGGCTGAACGCGATCGCGTCGCCCCGATTCTCGCCCAGGAACATCTGCACGCCCGGTCGGACGTGCTGGTAGGCGGCGCCCTCGGCACCCATGTGGGCCTGCACGATCACGACGTCGGCCGATTTCGCCGCGGTCCGTACGAGCCGGGCGGCGTCGTCGATGTCGCGAAGATCGTTCGCCCACGGGTAGGGCGCGAAGCCGACCACCGCGATCCGGACACCTTTGACGGTGGTCGTGGTGATCATGCCGGGCGGTCCGGTGTATTTCACCCCGGCGTCCGTCAATGCCCGCTCGGTCTCGGCATGACCATTCTGGCCGAAGTCGATCGCGTGGTTGTTCGCGATGTTGACGAGGTCGAACCCGGAATCCTTGAGCACATCGGCGTACGACGGCGGCGCCCGGAAGGCGAAGCAGGTCTTGCCGAGCGCGGCACCGCACTTCGTCGACGCGGCCACGTTGGTCAGCGGCTCTTCGAGATTGGCCATCTGCAGATCGGAATGCAACGCGTCGGCGACCGGCGCGAAGAAGTTGGCCCCACCATTCGGCGGCAGGAATTTCGGGGCCGATGCCATGATCGTGTCGCCGACCGCAGACAGGGTAAACGTCGTGTCGCTGGCTGACGCCGCGGCCGTTGGCAGCGCCGTTGCCGCGGCCTTCGTCGCGCCAACGCCGGTCGGGGTCGCGCCCGGCACGAACTGCACGTGCTTTGACGTCGAGCATGCGACGGCGCCGGTGGCAGCGAGCGCCCCAAGCGCGACGAACGAGACGAACCGTGCCAGCCGCGCGGCCCGGTGCGCCATGAACACCTCCATGCCCGGTCGCCACCAGGCAGAACCCGGGGTTGACCGGCCGCGTACGACGGCCGGGCCTGAGCCAGGCTAATGGGCAACCGGGTCAAACGGAAATGCCTTCGGGCCGATCACGTTCGATAGTGGATTGGTGGCACTCCGTAATGGATGAAACGCCGATCAGAGCCGGAAGTCGAGATCGGCCGTCGTGGTCGCGGTGTCCATCTGCGCTCGTTGCAGGCGGCCGGAGTAATCCCAGTTCATCGACTGCCAGCGGGTGAACTGATCGAGGACCCAGACGCCGGACTGCCGGGAACCGTTGCCGGAACGTCCATTGCCACCAAACGGCAGATGCGCCTCGGCACCGGACGTCGAGTTGTTGACCGACACCATGCCGGCACCGATGCCCTCCCGGAAGCGGAATGCCGACGTCGGGTTCGTCGTGTAGATCGACGACGACAGGCCATAGCCGGGTGCGTTCGCTAGCTCGATCGCGTGCTCCAGGTCGCGGTAGGGCAGCACGCCGACAATCGGCCCGAACGTCTCGGTCGTGAAGAGCTTGTCGCCCGGCCGCACATCGGCCACGACCGCTGGATGGAAATACAACCCGCGCTCGTCGCCGGCGAACCCGTCCCGTGGGTTGTCCGGCCCGATCCGGCCCGTCGAGGTCGAGCCCAGGACCCGGTGGTACGGCTCGATCCAGCTCACGAACTCCTCGTAGCGACGGGCGAAGCGCTCAGCGAGCAGCGGGCCGTAAAGCACGTTCTCCCGCGTTGGATCGCCGATGATGGCCTCGCGCAGTGCAACGTCGAGCGAGGTCAGGAACTCCTCGTAGATCGACTCGTGGACGATCGCCGTGCCGAGCGACGTACAGCGCTGGCCGGCCGATCCGAAGCCGCCGAACAGGGCGCCCTCCACGGCGAGGGCGACATCGGCCTCGCCGGTCACGACCATCGGATTCTTGCCGCCGAGTTCGAGGCACGGCGTCTGCAGGTGCCGGCCGCACAATTCGCCGATCCGGGAGCCGACATCGGACGATCCGGTGAACCCGACCTTGTCCACGAAGCCGCCTTCGAGAGCGCTCGTCAACCCGGCGAAGGTCGTCTCGCCGTCCGCGTACACGACCTCGAAGACGCCCTCCGGGATGCCGGCTCGCCGGATCAGCTCGCCGAAGGCATGGGCCGATGCCGCCGCGTACTCGGCCGGCTTCCAGACCACCGCGTTGCCGCACAACAGCGCCGGAGCGATATACCAGGACGGTACGGCGACCGGAAAGTTGCCGGCCGTGATGATCGCGGCGACACCGACCGGCACCCGGAACGTGAACAGCTGCTTGTCCGGCATCTCGCTCGGGACCGTCTGACCGTAGAGCCGGCGGCCCTCGCCGAGGAAGAAGTCGCACGTGTCGATGATCTCCTGCACCTCGCCGCGGGCCTCGACGATGGGCTTGCCGATCTCGCGCGTGACAATCTGGGCCAGCGCCTCCTTGTTCGCCGACACCAGCCGGGAGAGGTTGCCGATCACCTGACCACGTACGGGCGCCGGCACGCGAGCCCACGCTCGCTGGGCGGCCTTCGCCGAGCGGCATGCGTCGAGGAACGTATGGGCGTCGGCCAACGCGACGCTGGCCACGTCGTCCACGAGGTTGGCCGGATTTTTCGAGGTCAACACGGTCGCGTCGGAGGCGACGCCGATCGGTCGGCCGCCGATGGTCGAGGTCAGCATGACGCCAGCCTAAGTCCAGGGCTGCTCCAGCCGGGAACCCCTCGGCTCAGCTGCCGAGTCCCAACCGGTTCAGCACGTCGGAGCAGCCAATGCAGAGCGCGACGATGATGGCGATCAGGATGAGCCAGATCGTCGGCATCCCCCACCGACGGTGATCCTCGGGGGGCAACCGGTCTCGCGACGCCATCTCCACGCACCTGCCGAGTCGAAGCTGTCGGCAACATAGCACCGACGTGCGTGCTCGTGGGGGCGGCCGACTTCCGCGCCGCCCACATCGGACGGTGGACCACGACCTACGCGGGCACCGCCAACACGGCCAGCGCCGCGTCGACGACAAGCCGCTTCTCCTGCTCGCTCAGCCGGGTGCGCACGGCCCGTTCGCGGGCGTACGACCCGTCCAGGCCGACCGTGTCGAAGCGAGGGGCGATCGCGCCCGCGTTGATCACGCCCAGTGCGCAGCGGCCGCGTATCGCCGCCATCGGGTCGTCGGATTCGGCCAGCGACCGCTGCAACGCGGCGATCCGCTTCGGCATCGAGCGGCGGACGGCCAGCCCGTGCAGCACCGACGGATCACCCATCAGCGAGCGCAGCAGCACACCGTGCTCGTCGAGCAGGCTCACCAACCGTTCCAGCAGATCCCGGTCGACCGAGCCGGCCGCCTCGGCGTCGAGAACGAACTGGTCGAGATCCTCGAGCAACGGCGCGACCAGCGCGTTGAGCACTTCTTCCTTTGAG
>DASQPR010000350.1:0-6461 GCA_035643815.1 Micromonosporaceae bacterium
GAGCATCCGGTGGATCCGATCCCGCACGGTGAAGGCGATGACGTCGACCGGCTGGGTCGCGTCCACGACGAGATAGCGGCCGGGGTCGGCCGCCGCGAGATCGAGGAACGCCTGCCGGACACGCTGGTGGAAGGCGAGCGATTCGGCCTCGAGCCGATCGGCGTGGCTTCGCCGCGCCGCCCGGTGAAGCCCGATCGCGGGGTCGATGTCCAGCAGGACCACGAGGTCCGGCTTGAGACCGCCGGTGGCCCAGCGGGACAGCCAGGCCACCTCTTCCGGCGGCAGCGTCCGACCCGCGCCCTGATACGCGAGCGACGAGTCGATATACCGATCGCTCAGCACGACGGCACCGCGCTGCAGTGCCGGTGTGATCACGGTCGCCACGTGATGGGCCCGATCGGCCGCGTAGAGCAAGGCCTCGGCCCGCGGCGCCAAGGGCGCGTCGTCTTCGTCGTCCGGCTTGTCGAGCACGATCGACCGGATGCGCGCCCCGGCCGGCGTCGCGCCCGGCTCCCTGGTCGTGACCACAACCCGGCCGTACCCGTGCAGCGTGTCCGCGAGGCGCTGCATCTGGGTCGACTTGCCCGCACCCTCGCCACCCTCGAAGACGATGAAACGGCCGATGCCGGGCAGCGGCCGACCGGCCGCGGCGATTTCCGGCAGCTCCTCGTCGGAGTCGCGGAGCGTGCGACCACGGAAGGACGCGATGACGTCCGCGAACAGCGGAACACCCGGTTTGTCGTCCATCTGTTTCAGCGCGGCAATGCCGGCCACGGTGCCGAACACACCGGCCGCGAGCAGCAGCGGTCGGGTGGTCGAGATGGTGAACCCGAAGATGTCGCGGGATCCACCGAGGCCGACCAGGAAGCTCGACAACGAGATCGTGAGCAACAGGGTGACCTGCGTGCCGGTCTGGATGAACGCGAACACCCGGCCGCGTACGTCGTCGGTCACCTCCTTGCCCAGCAACGTCGTGCCGGACAGGAACGCCATCCCGGCACCGATCCCGACGCACAGCGCGCCAATCACGGCGATGAGCAGGTGCCACGCGAACGCTAGCGCGGTGACCGCGAGCGCGGCCCAGATGATCGACAGGCCGAACCATCGACGGCGCGACAACCCACCGACGATCCTCGGACCGGCGACGATGCCGATCCCGAGACCGACGAAGATGCTGCCGAACAGGATGTAGAACGCGAGATCGCCGCCGCCGAGCGACTGTGCGTAGAACTTCGCCGTCCCGACGACGACGCCGGCGCCGGCGAACGCGCCGAAGATGCCGAAGACAAGGCCACGGACGAGCCGGGTCTGGGCCACATACGCCCAGCCGGCGACGAATTCGCGCACGAGATTCGGCCGCTTCGCCCGCCGGTCAATGGCGCGGCCACTGATTTCCTTGATGCCGAGACCGACGGTGAGCGCGGTGGCCAGGAACGTCAGCGCGTTGAAATACAGCGCGATGTGGGTGGCGTTGACCGGGCTGCGCGGCGAAGCCGAGTGGATGCCCTCCACGATCCAGGTGAACGAGGCGAGCACGATCACCGATGCGATCGGCGCAAGACCGTACGTCGTGGCGAGAGTCAGCTGGTTTGCATTCTCCAGCCGCTCGCGGGGAAGCAGATTCGGCACCGAGGAGTCTTTGGCCGGCGCCCACACCATCTGGGTGGACTCGATGATGAACGTCGCGACGGCGGCCCACCCCACGACGAGCTTCGAGTCGCTGGTGAGCAGCGCGACCGTCGGGATCGAGGTGAACAGCACGAACCGGATCACGTCGCAGACGACCATGGTGTAGCGACGGTCCCACCGGTCGGCGACGACGCCGGCGAGCGGCCCGAGGATGAGCGCCGGAAGCATACGGATGGCGATGACGCCACCGAACGCCGCGCCCTTCGCGGCCGAACCACTGACCTGCTGAGCCGCGAATGTCGACGTGGCCAGCAGACCGAGCCAGTCACCGAGCGAGGACAGGCCGAGCACAGCCCACAGACGCCGGAACGCCCGGATCTGCATGAGAGCTTTCAGCGCCGCGAAGCCCGACAGATCTGTCGGGCTGTCGGCGGCACCGACCGCTCCACCCGCATCCACCCTTGGCACCCCCACGCCGATCGTAGGCAAGACACGCGCCTAGTCGAGCTCTGCCGACTACCAGCGGTCCGGCCCCTGCTGTCTAACTGTAAACGGGGGGTATGAGAACGGGCCTAGCGCCGCGAGAGTTCCGCTGAACACACCCAAGAACGGCACGGAATCCACCCGGCCTCAACAGAACTCGCCGCGCCAGCACGGAGGGTAACCGGTGCCGCCGCATCCGGCGCGCGACCGGTCACACGCTCACTCTCCGTATCGCGGCATACCCGTCGTCCACGCCGGGCGATAAGGTGACGCCGTGCTCGAAACCCCAGGTGTCGATCGGTCCGTCGCACTCAAGGCGCGGCTTGATACGGCCACCGCCGCACTCGATCCGGCCTTCGCGGTGGTCGATCTGGCGGCGTTCGACGCCAACGCCGCGGCGCTGGAAAAAGCGGCCGCGGGTACGCCAATCCGGGTGGCCAGCAAGTCCGTACGCTGCCGTGATCTCATCCGTCGCGTGCTCGAGCGGCCCGGGTGGCAGGGCGTGATGGCCTACACCCTGCCGGAGGCGATCTGGCTCGTCCGCGGCGGCGTCTCGGACGATGTGCTCGTGGCTTACCCGTCCGCGCATCGCGCCGGCCTGCGGGAGCTGGCCACCGACCCGGCACTCGCCGCCGCGATCACGGTGATGGTCGACTCGACCGATCAGATCGACTTTCTGGACGACGTGATCGCACCGGGTGACCGCGAGACCGTCCGCGTGTGTCTCGATCTCGACGCATCGTGGCGGCTGGCCGGTGGACGGGTGCACGTCGGCGTACGGCGATCGCCCGTACACAGTCCGGAGCAGGCGGGCGCTCTCGCGGCCGCGATCGCTTCCCGCCCCGGCGTCAACCTGGTGGCGATCATGTCCTACGAGGCACAGATCGCCGGGCTCGGCGACGCGCCGCCCGGTCAACGCGTGCGCGGCGGTGCGATCCGGACCATGCAGAAGCGCTCGATGGCCGAGCTGATGGACCGCCGGAGCGCCGTGGTCGATGCCGTACGGCGCCATGCCGATCTGGAGTTCGTCAACGGCGGCGGGACCGGGAGCATCGTCGCCACGGTGGCCGATCCGGCGGTCACCGAGGTCACGTCCGGCTCCGGGCTCTACGGTCCGACGCTGTTCGACGCCTACCGTCGCTGGCAGCCCACCCCGTCCGCGTACTTCGCGCTGTCGGTCGTACGCCGTCCGGCGCCCCGCATCGCCACGGTGCTGGGCGGTGGCTGGATCGCATCCGGTCCGGCGCATTCGAGCCGGCTACCGAGCGCGGCGCTGCCAGCCGGGCTCAAGCTCGTCGGCACCGAAGGCGCCGGTGAGGTGCAGACCCCGGTCGTCGGCGCCGCCGCGGATCGGCTCCGGGTCGGCGACCGCGTGTGGTTCCGGCACGCGAAGGCGGGCGAACTCTGCGAGCACGTCGACGAGCTGCACCTGATCGACGGCGACGAGATCTCCGGTACGGCGTTGACGTACCGCGGAGAGCACCAGACGTTCTTGTAGCACCTCGGCTGGCCGTACCGCCGCTTGGTCGTGGAGCAAACGGCCGTCCGGCGCCCACGCACCGCACGTCGGTCATGCCTGGCGCTGCAGATAGTCGCGAATGAGCGCCTTCGCCTCGGCGAGCACGCGAGGATCGCCGATCGGGTCGCGGCGGAACGCCATCTGGATCAGCGAATCGGCCACTTCTACCGCGATCATCACGGCGAACTCGACGTTCGGGCCGCCTCGCAGGTCGAGGTCGGCGGCGAGTTGTCCGACGAGCGCGTTGGCGATGACGGCGTTGTTGTCCCGCTCGTCATCGAGCAGGTGCACGTCAACGACGTTGCCGAAATGCAGGGTACGGAAGCCCGGCACCGTCCGGTGCATGTCGATGTATTCGTCGATGCCCGCGTCCACACCGTCCCACCAGTGCGGGAACGTCGACTCGGACAACCGCCGCGACAGCCGCTCCAGATACGCCTCCAGGCTCCGCAGGGTCAGCGCCTGTACGACGGCGCGTTTGTCCGGGAAGAACTGGTAGATCGAGCCGATCGCGACACCCGCCCGCTCGGCGAGGATCGTCGTGGTCAGCGCCTCGTAACCGATCTCGTCGACCAACTCGGCACACGCGTCCAGCATCCGGGCGACTCGAGCGACGCTGCGGCCCTGCACCGGTACGCGGCGAAGCGGGCCGGCGTTCGTCGCGGACGAGACCGTTCCCGCGTTGAGTTCGGTCGTCACGTGCGCGCCCGTTCCCGCGTTGCCGTTCATGCCTGCCTTACCCCCCGCGCCACCCTGTCCACCTGGCCCGCCAGCAGGCTGGGTGCCCGTGGTGCTTACGTTCGTACCGGTTGCGTTCAGTGCCACGTCGATTGCCGGGCCGGCGTTCGCGGCCGGCGACGAGGACCGCGGCGGGGCCGGTCGGGAAGCCTGAGTCGTCACGTACCACTCCTGTGCGGTGGGCCGGGCGGATCTCGCCGCGGCGAACCGGCTGACGAGCCATCTACCTGGCGTTACGGTTCTGTCGGTCGGTATGACGGCGCGAGGGTCTCGCGACACAACCACCGGTGTCGCATTGCTCAACGAGCGCAACGCCACAACGGTCCGCCCACACTTGACATCGGTTTAGCTTCGGGCGTACGCACGTGCTGCGACCTGGTCATGGATGATTCGGCGTCATGGAGGATTCGGCGTCATGGAGAAATCGGCGGATGCCTAACGCGAGCGGTTCGACGGGTGATGGCGGATCGGCGAGGCCCGCGCTGGCGGCCGCCGAGTCGGCGTGGTCGAACTGGGCCGGCAACCAGCGCACCGTCGCCATGCGCGTGGTCCGGCCGACAACGGTCGACGAGTTGGCGGCGACGATCAAGGCGGCGGCCGATGAGGGTCTGACCGTCAAGCCGGTCGGCGCCGGGCATTCGTTCACCGGTGCCGCGGTGACCTCGGGCATCCGGCTCGACATGTCGGCCTTCACCGGCATTCGCACGGTCGACCGCGCGCAGCGACTGGTCACGGTGGGTGCCGGGACACGGCTGCGGGAGCTCAATGACGCGCTCGCCGACATTGGTCTCGCGATGCCCAACCTCGGCGACGTCGACGTACAGACGATCTCGGGGGCGATCTCCACCGGTACGCACGGCACCGGCGCTTCGCTCGGTTGCCTCGCGACGTTCGTGGTCGGGCTCACGCTGGTCACCGGCACCGGCGCGGTGATGACGTGCTCGGCCACCGAAAATCCGACCGTCTTCGAGGCGGCTCGGGTCGGCGTCGGTGCGGTCGGCGTCATCGTCGACGTCACGGTGCAGTGTGTCGATGCGTTCACCCTGCGGGCCGACGAGCGCCCGGCTCGATTGGACGACGTCTTCGGCGACCTGACCTCGTTCGTCGACGGACATGATCACTTCGAGATGTACTGGTTCCCGTACACCGACCGCGTACAGATCAAGTGCAACGACCGCGTGCCCTTCTCGGATCGGCCGCTGCCAGGCTGGCGTGGCTGGCTCGACGACGAACTGCTGTCCAACACGGTGTTCGCCGGTGCCTGCCGGCTCGGTCGCGCGATGCCGGCGCTGGTGCCGTCGATCAGCCGCGTATCGGCCCGCGCGCTATCCGCGCGCGTCTACACGGCACGGTCCGACCGGGTGTTCTGCACGCCACGGCGGGTGCGCTTCACGGAAATGGAGTACGGGCTGCCGCGCGCTGCGCTGCCGTCCGCGTTTGACGCGTTGCGCCGCATCGTGGACGGACTGCCGTTCAAGGTCGCTTTCCCGGTCGAGGTGCGCTTCACCGCCGCCGATGACATCTGGCTCTCCCACGGGTACGGCCGGGACAACGCGTACGTGGCCATCCACCAGTACGTCGGCATGCCGTACGAGCCGTACATGCGGGCGTTCGAGAAAGTGGCGACGGAGTTGGGCGGCCGGCCGCACTGGGGAAAGCTGCACTGGCGGGACGCTTCATCCTTGCGTACGGCCTATCCGCGCTTCGACGACTTCGTCCTCGCGCGCGACCAACTGGATCCATCTCGCGTGTTCGCCAACGACTACACGCGACAGATATTCGGCCCCTGACGGCCTGTAGTTCGGCGATCTAGGAACACAAAGCCGGCTATGGCCGGGTTTTACTTCCTAGATCGCCCCACGACCGGCTCGACCGCGCCAGCCAGCAGCCCACAAAGCCGCACGTACCTGGGCAATAACCTCGTCGGGCCGCTCGCGAATCGCCCACGCCGGGAACCGCAGTATGCGATCCCCTGGAATCCAGATCTCGTTCTGCCGCTTCATATCGGCCCACCAGGCGGCGGAATCAAGATGATGGCCACCATCGATCTCCACGTGTAGGGCCCATTCGTCGTAGCGGACGTCGAGGTAGC
>DASQPR010000351.1:0-2015 GCA_035643815.1 Micromonosporaceae bacterium
GGCAATAACGAAGCGCAGGCGCCACTGGCGCCTGCGCTTCAAATTTCGACGGGTGGCTGACGGGACTTGAACCCGCGGCCCCCGGGACCACAACCCGGTGCTCTACCAGCTGAGCTACAACCACCATCGCAACAATGCCGAACGGTCGGTCGCGCGCAGGCGCGATCAATACCGAACGGCGTGCCCGACCATGATAGCCGAGTACGGCCCCGATTCGTCGAGGGGGTTGCGGCGTGGCTCCGGCGCCGCGGAGTGCCCTTAGCCGTGCATCCGGGCCGCCGGTCGGCCGTGACCGGCACGGCCGACCTCGGGCGCGACAGGCCCCGGCTAAGTCGATCGGACGGCTCAGTCGATCGGACGCGCGGCGGAAATCTCGGCCGCGATGGCCTTGGCCTGATCCACATCGGGCCCCGGACCGAGCACGAACACCGTGTGACGGTAGTAGTCGAGCTCGCGAATGCTTTCCTTGATATCGGCGAGGGCTCGATGGGCGAGCCCTTTCGGCGGCTGGCCGTAATAGGTCCGCGGATACCAGCGCCGGCTCAGCTCCTTGATCGACGAAACATCGATCATGCGGTAGTGCAGGTGCCCGTCGAGGCGGGGCATGTCGCGGGCCAGGAAGCCGCGGTCGGTCGCGATCGAGTTGCCGCACAGCGGCGCGCTGCCGGGCGTGGGAGCGAATTGCTTCACGTACGCGAGGATCAGATCTTCGGCCTCGGCCATCGTGATCGGCGACTTCCGCACCTCGTCCGTGAGTCCGGATTTCGCATGCATGTCGCGAACGATGTCGATCATGGTGTCGAGGACCTCGTCCGGGGCGTGGATCACGACGTCGACACCGTCGCCGAGGACGTTCAGATCCGGGTCGGTGACGAGCGCAGCGACCTCGATCAACGCATCTCGGCTCAGATCGAGCCCGGTCATCTCACAGTCGATCCACACTAAGGCATCGGTCACGCTCGTTACTCTATGCGCTCACCGACGAGCGATCCCAACCAAACCCACAGCCTTGTGGACAGCCCCCGGTCCACTGCTCCGACACCCGGCTAGATCGCCAGACCGCGACGCCGGGCGACCTCGGCCAACGTCACCGCCGCGGCGACCGAGGCATTCAACGACTCGACCTCGGACGACATAGGGATAGCGACCCGGAAGTCACAGGCCTCCCCGACCAGGCGCGACAGACCGCGTCCCTCGGAACCGACCACGACGACCAGCGGGCCGACCGCCGCCTCCAGACCGTAGAGCGGCGTCGAGCCGTCCGCGTCGAGGCCGACGACCGTGAAGCCCTCGTCCTGGCAGCGACGCAGCGCACGGGTCAGGTTGGTGACCTGCGCGATCGCGATGCGCGCTGCCGCGCCGGCGCTGGTCCGCCAGGCTGTCGCGGTGATGCCGGCTGCTCGCCGCTCGGTCATGAACACGCCGTGCGCGCCGAACGCGGCCGCAGACCGTACGACGGCACCCAGGTTGCGCGGATCGGTGACACCGTCGAGCGCAACGAGCAACGGCGTGGGCTGTTCCAACGCATTGGCCACGACGTCGTCGAACGGCTCATACGCGTACGGCGGCACGGAGAGCCCGATGCCCTGGTGCAGAATGCCACCGGTCATCCGGTCGAGCTCGGCCCGCGTGACTTCCAGCAGTGCGATGCCACGATCGGTCGCCGTCCGGACGGCCTCCGTCACGCGGTCGTCGATGTCGATGCCAAGCGCTACGTACAGCGCAGTAGCCGGGATGCGTGCCCGCAAGGCCTCGACCACCGGGTTGCGGCCGACAAGCAGCTCGGGCGCGTCCTTTGGAGTGGCCGACTTGCGGCCGGGTGCGACTCGTGGACCGGATCGCGTTGGCGTGCCACGGCCAGCCGCGCCGCGACCGCCGGACGACGAACGGCCGCCAGCGGCGCCACGTCCGGCCGGCGCACCGCACCCACTCGATCCGGTCTTCGGTGCCGCCTTGCGGCCCTTGGTGCCCTTGCCCCACGTGGTGTCGACCGTGCCGGGTTGGCCGGCCTTCGG
>DASQPR010000352.1:0-3554 GCA_035643815.1 Micromonosporaceae bacterium
ACCAGGAAGTGTGGATCGGCGGCGAAATCGATGCCGACCGGCCGGAGGTCGGTCTCGCTGATGCCAATCGGGAGCGTCAACGCGGCGGCCGGCACCGGGCCGTCGGCCACCAGGCCGGTGGCGATCTGCTCGTACGGCACGACCGCGGGCAGTTCCCGTACGGCCGGCGCACCCGGTCCACGCCACTCGGTCTGTACGGCGGCGACGAGATCTTCGGTGGTCAGTCCGGCGATGGTGGGCGATGCGGCGAGGAAGTGCAGCCCGTCGCTGGTGATCCCTCGACCCGGCGCGCGCTCGGGCACGTCGCTGGCGATCTTCCGGGAGATCTGGGAGTCGGTCGGGTCGCCCAGCCGTAGCTCGAGACGCGACCCGAGCAGGTCACGCAACGCCGGCCGGATGTCGGTCCAGCGACCCGCGGTGATGACGACGTGCACGCCGTAGGACAGACCACGCGTCGCGATATCCGTGATCACCGGTTCGAGGTCGTCATAGTCGGCGCGGATGGTCGTCCATCCGTCAATGATCAGGAACACGTCGCCGTAAGCATCGACCTCGGCCATCGGGCCACGGTCGTCGTCCGGTGCGCCCGCAGCGCGCTGTCGGAGCTGGGCGAACGACTCGATGCCCCCGGCCGCGAACGCGCGTTCGCGATCGGACAGCACGGTCGCCACCTCGCCGACGGTACGGCGAACGGCGTCGGCCGAGAGTCGACTGACGACGGCGCCGACGTGCGGCAACCCGCGCATCGCACCGAGCGCCCCGCCGCCGAAGTCGAGGCAGTAACACGTCACCTCACGCGGCGTGTGCGTGAGCGTGAGACTCGCCAGGAGCGTACGCAGTAGTGTCGACTTGCCCGACTGGGGTCCGCCGACGATCGCCACGTGGCCGGCGGACGATCCGAGATCGAGGGTGAGAAGGTCGCGCCGCTGGTCGAAGGGTCGGTCGGTCAGCGCGACCGGGACGCGGAGCGTGGAGCGGCGGGATGCCTCGACGACCGCGAGGCCGCGGCGCGTATCGACGCCGACCGGCCCGAGCAACTCGTCGAGGTGCGCGTGCTCCGACAGCGGCGGGAGCCATACCTGATGAGCCGGCGTCCCGGCGCCGTGTAGCGCGTCGGCGACGAGATCGAGCAAGCTCGGTCCGCTCGGTCCGCTCGTTCCCATGCCGCCCGTTGTGGCTGGCCCGCCGGCGGTCGTGCCTGGCCCGCCGGCGGTCGTGGCTGGCCCGCCGGCGATCGGCGAACCGGTACGTGAGCCTCCGTTGATCGCGCTCGGGTCGGGTTCGGCGTGCCGCGGCGACGGAACGGTCAAGGCCGCCGTGGTGAACGGCAGCACCTGCCACGGCTGGTTCGATGTTGCCTCGGGCGCCGGTGCGCCATTCGCTGACTCGTACGGCCCCGACACGTATGCCGCCTTGAACCGGACGAGTGGATCGGTGGCGAATTTCAGGTAGCCGTGGCCCGGCGCCCTCGGCAACTCGTACGCGTCCGGCACGCCCAGCACGGTGCGCGACTCCATGGCCGAGAACGTACGCAGCCCGATCCGGTAGGACAGGTGCGTGTCGAGCCCGCGCAGCCGGCCTTCCTCAAGGCGCTGCGAGGCGAGGAGCAGGTGCACGCCGAGCGATCGGCCGAGTCGACCGATCGCCACGAACAGGTCGATGAACTCAGGCTTCGCCGAGAGCAACTCCGAGAATTCGTCGCAGACGATCAGCAGCACGGGAAGCGGCGGCAGAGGCGCGCCGTTGGAGCGCGCTCGTTCGTAATCACGCAACGATGCCAGGTTGCCTGCCGTCCGCAGCAGGTTCTGCCTACGCACCAGCTCGCCGTTGAGCGCGTCGGTCATCCGGTCGACCAGCACGAGTTCGTCCGCCAGGTTGGTAATGACCGCGGCCGTGTGGGGCAGGCGATCGAGCGACGCGAACGTCGCACCGCCCTTGAAGTCGATGAGGACGAAGTTCAGTGTCTCGGAGTCGTGCGTGGCGGCCAGGCCGAGCACGAGCGTCCGCAACAGCTCCGACTTGCCCGCGCCGGTGGCGCCGATGAGCAGACCGTGCGGGCCCATGCCATCCTGTGCCGCCTCCTTGAGATCGAGCACGACAGGACTGCCACCAGCGCCAATGCCGATCGGCACCCGCAGCCGGTCGCGCGGCGGCCTCGCGGCCCAGGCCTTGGCCAGATCAATGGTGGACGGATCGCCGATGCCGAGCAGATCGGCGAGATTGATATCGAGCATCGTCGGCGCCGCGTCGGCGTCCGGCGTGCCGTCGGTGGCCAATGCGACGCCTTCGAGTCGCCGTGGTGAGAGTTGTCGGGCCAGCGCTTCGGCGGCCGGCAGGCTCAGCGCGTCGGCCGTGCCCACGTCGCCGTCACCGCTGCGCAACGCGGCGCGGTCGTCGACGTTCAGGACGATCGAGGATCGGTTCGGCAGCCGCGGCGGTGGATTGTCGAGGTCAACGATGCACACGCCGGCCAGCCCACCGGCGGTGAGCAAGTGTTCGCTGCCGGTCGGGTCGCCGCCGTCCAGGATCACGACGAGCATCGGACCGGCGAGAGAGCCCGCGGCGATCCCCTGCGTGGGCGCACCGAATGGACTGCCTGTGACAGGAACACCGGGCCGCGGGCCAACTCCGAGACCGCCGAGGCCGCCGGATCCGAGGCCGCCGGATCCAAGCCCGACGCCGCTTGTGCTGAACGCGCTCGCGGCGAACGCCGCGCCGACGGCGGCCGTCGCGCCGTCGTCCGCCGCGCCCGGCCGCGACCGCCGCGTCACCAGTGGACCAAGCATCGTTTCCAGATCGCTCAGCCGATCGGCCACCAGGCGGATGGGACCGAGCGCGTCCGTCCGCGTCGGGTGGCGAGCGTGGGGAAGCCATTTCAGGTAATCCCACTGCGACCGGCGATGCGGGGCGACGCACGCGGCGACGATCAGGTCTTGGGGCGCATGGAACACCGCGAGCTGAGCGATCATCGCCCGCACCATCGCGCGTCCGGTCTCGGTCGCCGCCGGCACGTACACCCGAGCGAAGCCCGCGAGCGCGATCGAGACCGGGAGATCCGGCACCACCGCGTACGTCGCGAGGAAACTGCGCAGCGCGGCGGAGCTGATCGGTTCGAGGTCATCGCTGACACCGTCGGCCGGCGGGATGAGTGGCGTGGCCAGATTCTGCACGCCGGCACCCACTCGTACGACACCGAAGTCGCCATCGGACGCGCGACGCTCCCACAGCCGAAAGCTGTCCACGATCGACCAGAGGTCGGCCGGCGCGGGATGCCGGTAACTCAGCGCGATGCGTTGCCGGCGCGCGTTGTCGCGGACGCGGTCTCGCATGGTGCCCAGCTGCCGCAGGTAGTCACCGCGAGCCACGGCGAGGTCGACGCGCTTCTGGCGGCCGCTGACCCCGCCGCCGAACGACGTCGCAAGCATGCCGAGCGACGAGATGCCGAAGACGCCGCCAATGACGTACGAATACGTGCCGCCCTGTCGGCCCGCGAACAACAGGGCCGTCGCCAGTGTGCCCATGAGCATCGGCACCGCCATCGCGACTTGGCCCCA
>DASQPR010000353.1:0-2595 GCA_035643815.1 Micromonosporaceae bacterium
AAGTCGGTGCCGGTCAGCTGGTCCGCCGTGACCTTGAACTGAACGCCGGAGACGGCGAAGCTCACGGGCACGGCACCGCTGGCGATGCCGGCGCCGAGAGCGCCGACGATGACCACGGTTGGCACGATGGCGGCCGCAAACCGACGCCAGCGTGTGCCGCCCTCGGTTGCTACTTTCGGGTCTTTCACGGGGGGTCCTCCTAGACGAAATGCGGTCACCGCACGTACCGCGTCGTCGTACGGCCTAATGAGGACGCTTGGTCCGGCGATGCGCTGGGTACGTGAGCCCGCCGGTCGCGCTGGACCCGCTACGGCGTTGGCTGCCGGAGATGGTCCCGCACCGCGGGAGCGCAAACAAGACCGCTAGCTACTCGCCGGTAACCAGAAATCACCCCACGCGTCACGGTCAGCGACGTGACCGTCGCCACATAGCGAACTCGGAACCGGACGATCTGAAATAAATCGTGCAAATCGTCAGTCCGGGGGCTACTACATGTCACTCTGGGACTCAAACGTCACGATTCGATAACAGGATCGCTACCTGCTCGGAACGTTTGGCGCTACTTTGCCGTACATCTTGTGTTATCGCAGCTCAGGGTCGGTCTGACGACCTTCCGTCCGGCCGGCCGTTCGATGCCCGGATGCCGAGAAGTTCGTACCAACTATTGAGCACCGCTCGGACGGCGTCGATAGGACCAAGTCTCAGACACCCCGCAGACCGTCGTCGATCGCAATGGCTATCGCGTCGATGCTGATCCGCCGGCCGCCGGGCAGCCCGACAAGCGCCGACGATCGGGCCGGACGCGGCGCCGCGAAGACGTCCTCGAAGACAGCGTTGATCGCCGGCATGTCGGCCAGGTCGGTGTAAAACACGGTCGTACGCACGATGTGGCGCAGATCGGAGCCGGCCCGCACGAGTACGCGGCCCAGATTCGTCAACGCTTGCCGGCACTCGGCCTCGAAACCACCGGTCGGCGGCGCGTCGCCGGTCACGGGATCGATGCCGGCCTGCGCCGAGACGAACACGAGTCCGCCGGCGCGGACGGCAGGCGAGTACGGTCCGAGGACGGGCAGGTCGTCGCCGCTGATGACGTGGTACACGCGGATCGCCTCCGAGAGGTCGACAGGATCGTGCACACCGTACCCGCAGATGCCCGGGTCACCGCGAACCGCGACGCTGTCCCACGTGCCGACAATCGACCCTGACGACCGTTGTCGGTCAAGGCTTCTACGCTACGGCCATGTCAACGAACAGCGTGCAGCCGATGCCACGAACACGGCCGCCTCAGTCCGGGACCGAATGGGAATCGCTGACCGCGATGCTGGATTTCTTTCGGGCCACCGTGGTCAACAAGGTCGCCGGCCTCAGCGACGAACAGGCTTTCACCGCGGCCGTTCCGCCGTCGACGCTGACGCCGGGTGGGCTCGTCAAGCATCTGACCGGCACCGAGCGCTTCTGGTTCAGCATCGATTTCGCCGGAGCCGACCTCCCCCATCCGTGGCCGGATGACGACATGCATGGAGCCTTCGCAATCGAAGACGGCGACACCCTGCCCGGGCTCGTGGCGGCCTACGTAGCCGAGTGCGAACGGTCCCGCGCAGCGATCGACGGCGCCGGCCTGGACGATCTGGCACGCGGCAAGGACATGCATTTCTCGCTGCGATTCGCGCTGCTACACATGATCGAGGAGACCTCGCGGCACTGCGGCCACCTCGACCTGCTCCGCGAACGCATCGACGGCTCCACTGGCCAGTGAGGCACCCGCCCGCACCCGCCGCCCGCCCGGTGAAACGACCTACGCGGCCGACGCTTGCTGCGGGATCACGGTCGAGTCGAGGTTCCACACGCTGTGGCCGGCCGGACGGAGCTTGAGCCAGACCGGGCTGCCGTCCGTGACGATCTCGTGGCGCCGACGCCGGGTCTCGCCCTCGCCGCGCTGGACCACCCCGACCGCGCGGGACGCGACACTGCGGCATCTGTTCGATGCGATCGCCTGCGCTGTCGCCGGGTCGGCCACCGAGCCGGCGGAGATCGCGGTCCGGGTCGCTCGGTCGGTGCGCGGCGACGAGTCCGCGACGGTGTGGGGCGCTTGCGTCAACTCGGCCTTTCCCTGATGCTTCACACCCCAGGGTTACCCGCGACGCACGTCAGGGCCGAAGACAGGCCTTGAGCACCGGCCTGGAAACTACGTCGTCAACACCGTTGAACCTCCACCGATGCGGTCAGTCACAACGTCCGAACTCGTGTCGCACCGAGAACTCGGCCGCCATAGGACTCACGCCCCGTAGGCGATCCCACGTTCGTCGTGGTCGCACATACGTGCGTGACGTAGGCGGCCCACTCATCTCGTTCAACGCCCTCGCTGGGCATCCCCCTGCGTCCCCGAAGTTGCGGCGATTGCGCTCACCCCCCACGGGACACAGCCCGGTTGCAGACGATGTCCTGACCTACCATCTCCGCCGCCGTCCCGTTGCGCTGTCGCGGGACAGGTGACGCGTCAGCTTCGGCCCAATGCGACGACCGCCCAGCACCTACGGTGCCGGGCGGTCGCGTGGTTGACCGAGATGTCAGCGCTCGTAGATGAGCGCCACCAAA
>DASQPR010000354.1:0-7480 GCA_035643815.1 Micromonosporaceae bacterium
GGGTGCACGGCGTGAGGCGGCCGGTTCCCGTCGGCATCGTCGACCACCGTCGGCGACTCTCCGTTCAGGACGGTGGGCAGCTCGTCGGCGCGGTCGGCGGCGTCGACGGCCGCTTCGTACGCCGCGCGAATCCGGGCGACCTCCCGTTCAGGGTTGCGGAACCAGTCGGTCGACCACGTCCGGTGGAAACGCCAGCCGAGACGCTCCAGCTGTTCCTGGCGAAGCCGGTCACGCGATCGGGTGGTCGGCGCCGAATGGTAGGCGGCCCCATCCGCCTCGATCGCGAGCACCATCCGGCCGGGCTTGGTCGGGTGCTTTGCGGCGAAGTCGATGAAGTAGCCGGCCACGCCAAGCTGGCATTCGACGTCGATGCCGATCGCGCGTAGCCGGTCACGCACCGCGATCTCGAACGGATTGAGGGCGGCCGCGTCGCGGCCGGTCGAGACCGGTAGCACGGCGTCGCCGGCCGCGTAGCGCAGGAAGTCCCCCAGCCGCCGGGCCCCGTCGGCGGTCAGTTTTGACGAGTCGAGATCGTCGGGATGGAACCCGGCGACCACGGTCATGTGCCGCTTGGCCCGCGTGATCGCCACGTTCAATCGGCGCTCGCCGCCGGCGATGTTGAGTGGTCCGAACCGGTGCATCATCCGGCCACGGGTCTTGCCGTACCCGATGGCGAGAATGATCGCATCCCGTTCGTCGCCCTGCACGCGCTCGAGGTTCTTGATGAAGTAGGGCTCAGGTCCGGCGCGGTCGAACCACTCCCGCGCGTCTGTCTCGGTGCGCAACCGCAGGTGCAGCGCCTCATCGATGCGATTCGCGTGCGTGATCCCCATCGTGATCACTCCGAGCGACTCGCTCGGGCGACGTCGGGCGTGACCGATCATCAGGTCAACCACACGGCGGACTTCCTGCGGCGACGAGCCGTCCCTCGACTCGGCCCCGTCGACGAGCACGAACTCGATCGGCGACGCCACCGCCGTGCCGGGGAAGGTCACCATCCGGTTGTCGTAGAAGAACGCGTTCGACGGTGCGATAAGCCGGGCGTCCTGGCTGCGGTAGTGCCAGCCGAGGTAATACTCGTTGGCCAGGGTCCGGCCGAGCGCACGGTTGAACGCTTCCAACACCGATTCGGCATCCTGCGTCAGCAGATCGCGCTCGACATCCTCCTCGGTGTCGACGGCCGCTTCGAAGAACGCGGTCGGCGGCAACTGCTTCGAGTCGCCCGCGATCACCGCGGCACGGGCGCGGGCGACCGATGGAATCGCCTCAGCCGGCTGCACCTGACTCGCCTCGTCGAAGATGACGAGGTCGAAGAGCTGCTCGGCCGGCAACAGCTGCGAAACGAGCAGTGGCGACATCGCCCAGCACGGCTTGGCCGCGAGCAGCACGTCCGGCGCCGACCGCACCAGATCACGCAGGGGTTTCAACCGGCGCTTCTTCGAGAGCTCGCGGCTGAGATAGAGGTCCTGCTCCAAATGACGGGTACGCACCTCGGTGAGCCGCTCGGCCACTCGGCGACGTACACGCTGCCGGTTTGCTTCGGTGTGCGCGTGATCGGTGGCGATGAAGTCGTCCGCGACGGCGCCGTGGGCCGCGCCATCAAACGACGCCAGATGAGCGTCGGCCAACGCTATGCGATCGTGGATCGCCTGAAGCCAAACGGCGTCGAAGGCCTCGACGACAAGGATCGGCCGGCGGTCGGCCGGCCAGGTCGGCGCGACCCGGGAGAGCCAGTCCAGGAGGTCGCCCAGTCCGGCGTCGCGGAGTTCGCCGCCGACACGGTTCACACGGGCGACAAGATGGGCACCGTTCGGGTCGCGTGACAGCTCGTCCATCATCTGCCCGAGCGCGCCCCAGTCGCGCGACGCGAGGTCACCGGCCGCCAGTAGCCCGCCGAGCTCGACGAGAAGCCCCTGCGCCGTATCGTTTGCGGAGATCGCGGCGCCGAGGTCGGGCTGGGCGGGCGGACGTACCTGGGAAATGCGCCACCACTCGCCCGCAACCGCCGCGACCTCGCGCAACTCGGCGACGAGATCGCCGCCGCGACCACTGACTCGCCACGCACGGGTTTGTCGGCGCAGGCGCCGTCGCTGCCACCAACCGAGTGAGTCGCCACCCGGCAGCCGGCCGTCCCCCGCCGCCGCGATCAAGCGGGGCAGATCCTGGTCGTAGATCTCCGGCCGCCATCGTGCGGCAACCGCGGCGGTGCGCGCGCAGATCCGGATCATCGCGTTAGCCTCGGCCGGCGTGCGCGGGTCGGCGAAGCCAAGCGCCGCCGCGACGCTGGCGGCCTGCTGGCGGAGTTCGGCCAGCCAGCCACGCGCCTGGTCGACGGCGTCGCGAGCGCGGGTCGCGGCCGTGTCCGATTGGAACCGCGCGGCCGCCCATGGTCCTCGCGCCCGGACCGGGTCCAAGGCACCGATCGCTACGAGTTCGCGGAGTGTGCCTCGGATCCGATCGGTGCGGTCGACACCGAGAGCGTCGACGGCATCCCGCCGCAGCCGTACGTCCGATCGCGCCTCCGGCGCCACACCGAGCAGGGCGGTCTGCACGGCGTGGACCGACATGTCCCACGGTGGCCGCGGCCGGTGCATTGCCGTGTCGTGCTCGATCAGCGCCGCCCGGTCGCGTTCGAGTCGGGCGTGCAACCGGGTGTAGTCGACGGCCTCGATGGTGCGGGCGCTTTCGATGGCATCGCGGAACTGTTCGTAGACCTTGGTCCGGTTGGCCGCGGTGACGTGCAGATCCAGCGTGAGTTCGTCCAGTCCGGCGTCGGCGAGGCGGCCCAGGACGGCGTCGATGGCCGCCCGCTTCTCGGCCACGAACAACACCGTCCGGCCGCGGGCCGCGAACGTGGCGATGATGTTGCTGATCGTCTGTGACTTTCCGGTCCCCGGCGGCCCCTGCACGACCAGATTCCGCCCGGCGAGCGCCGCGTTGATTGCGTAGTTCTGCGACGGGTCGGCGTCGAGCACGAGGAATTCGTCGGCCGCCGCCGTGTGATCCGGCTCGTCCATGGTGACCTCGCCGACCGGTCGCCGGATGCGTTCGATCGCGCCGAGGTCGCCGGCCATGGCAGCGACGAGATCGTTGGCCGCGAACGCGTCCGCGTTGTCGATCAGGTCCTGGTGCATGGCGAGCTTCGCGTAGTGGAACGTGCCGACGAGGGTGCCGGGGACGATCCGGAAGTCCGGTACGTCCACAAGCGCGCCCGCGAGCTTGGCCAACGCTTCGTCGACCCGATCCGGATCGTCGACGATGTCGTTGAGATCCGCGATCAGCTCCGGATCGATGTCGACGCGGAACGTCGAGCGCAGGTAATGGAGCAGCACCGGGCTGATCTCCACATCCCGATCGGCGGTCAGGTCGAAGTCGTCGCGGCCGGGTCGACGCGTGACCGCGATGTCGCGCAGAAGTACCGGCGCCCGGATCTCACGTCGACCGATGTGGTCGGTGGCAGCGGTCGAGCGGAAATCGGTCCAGGTCGCAAACCCGTACGTCAGCCGACCGATGCGTACGCCGCGCTCCTCGTCGTATTCCTTGATGCGCCGGCGGATCGACTCCGCCGTCTTGGCCGCCGCCTGATACCTCGCCTCGTCGCGGAACAGTTGCCGAAGCCGTACGGTCTCGCCCCGCAGCAGCCGAGCGAGCGCGAGCGGTTCAGCGCCATTGCCCGCCGGAGGCGCGGCGGAGCCGATTGGCTCGGCGTTCGGATCAACGTCGCCGACTTCGACCAGTGCGCCGAGCAGGATTTTCCCGCGGTCCTTGCAGTAGAGCAGCTCGTTGCGGCCGGTCTTGTCGATGAGTGTGTCAGCCCACACGCTCGCCGCGCGGAGGGCGGCAACGTGTCCGGTCTGATGCTCGATCGGCCGGCCGGGGGCGGTCATCCGTCTAGTGTCTCCAATCCATGCACGCGACCGGTCACCTCGCTGCGGCGTTTCGTGCAGCGAAGTCGACAAGTTCCGGGGGCCAGCGGCCCCGAGCGACACGTCTGAGGCGTCAGAATTCGCGCGCCCGCCGGAGCCGGCGTGGCCGGCCGTCCGGGTCGGCGATCAGATGATAGATCGGTTTCGCGAACGCGGCCGTCGCGGCGCCGATGTGCGGCACTGTGTATCGGCGCAGTCGACCGGGCGGACGCGGACCCACGCGGCCGGCGGCGTACCACGCGTCCAGCCGCGCCGCCGCCTGCGCGTACGCGGCGAACGCTCCGGCCGCCGGCACCAGATCGGCATCGTCGCCGTTGCTGCGCTGCAGATGCTCGCGGTGGAGCTGGAGTCGCAGGGCGCGACCGAAATCCGTACCACCGTCTTCATCCATGACCGCGCACGACAGCTCGGAGTCGTGCGTCCACGACCGCAGGTTCACGTTGTCGGAACCGACGCAGGCCCAGACGTCGTCCATCACGCACGCTTTCGCGTGCACGTAGATCGGCGTTCCGAGCGCGTTCTCGATGCCGTACACGGCGAACCGATCGGGCGCGGCGCGATGCAGGATCCGCAACGCATTCGCCCGGCCGAGGTCCTGGGCGGCGCCGGACAGGCCGGTCTGGTCCGGGTGCATCGGAACGACTCCGATCATGTGCAGCTCCGGCCGGCGCGCCAGCACGTCGGCGAACCGTGTCGCGATCTCGACCGACCAGAGGTACTGATCCTCCACGTAGATGAGGGATTCGACGCGATCGAGGGCGCGCAGGTAGGCCCGCGCGATGCTGCGCTCGCCGTCGGGCGCGAACGGAAAACCCATCCGACGGTACGGATATGTGCGCAACACCTGCACGACGCGGCTCCCGGCCCGGCCCGGGTCGGATGCCTGCGCCGGCATCGGATCGGCCTTCGTGTCCTCGCGGGCCACCAGGTCGCGCACTCGACGCAGCGGGCTGCGGGTCAACGGGCTGGGGTCGGTCCACCGTTCACGGAACGATGCCTCGACGTCGCCGACCGCCGGACCGCGAATCGCCAGTTGTACGTCGTGCCACGGCGGCCGGTCACCATACCGCTGCGAGATGCGTAGTGGCTGGTCGTCGCCGTGGTGCCGTTCGTCGTCGGCCCGGCTGTGGCACAGGTCGATCCCGCCGACGTACGCGACGTCGAGTTCGGGCCGGCCGGGATGGCGTACGACGACGATCTTCTGGTGGTGCGAGCCGCCCGTACGCACCCGCATGTCCCGCAGACACTCGCCGCCGGCGGCCTCGATGTCGTCGCCGAGGTGGTCGTTCTCCTCGGCGCTGAACGCGAGCTTGTCCCAATGCGACCGCCAGACGAGTCCCTTGACGATGACGCCTCGGGACGCTGCCGCACACAGCACACGGGACACCTCGGTGCCCGCGCCGTCGAGCCGCTCGCTCGGGTCGCCCCGCCAATCGGTGAACATGACGAGGTCACCGGCGACCGTGGCCTGCAGGGTGTGCAGCAGATCGGCGAAGTACGCCGAGCCGTGCACGAGCGCTCGTACGTCGTTGCCGGTGGTGTACGCGCGCCCATCGTCGCGCCGTCGGTCGATCGAGGTGAACGGGTTGCCGCGCCCGGCCGCGTCCAGCAGCCAGCCTTCGAGTGCCGTTTCGGCGGACGCTCCAGCGTCGAGTGATCCAACCACGCCCCGTGATTCCACATCGGGACAAATAACAAACACCGGCACGATTGAAATGCGGTGAATCAGGGTAGCCACGGGTGTCATCGCGTTCCATGAGTCGTCAGGAGGCGACCCCCATGTTCGGCAGACACACCTCGACCACCACCGGCCCGGATCCAACCGTGGCCGATGAGCGTGGCGAACGGTATGTGAGCTCGCCCGACGGCACGCGGGCCGACACCGTGCCGGGCCGATTTGACGGCACCGATCCGATGCCGCGCGGCGGCCAGATGGTCGAGGATCGCACTGAGAGCCTCGACCCGGAGGCCGCCGTCACTGAGCGGGCCGCTGAGCAGCGTGAAGCGAACGCGGCCAGCGAAGCCGCCGCGGAACAGGCAGACAGCGACCGTACCGACGTCGTACCGGTCACCGAGCCGGTGTCGGAGCCGGTTGCGGACACCAGGCGGTGGGCGCACGTCAGCGGCGCGGCGACTCTGTCGCTGATCGTCGGCACGCTGGCCGTGGCGGCCACCCTGACCGGCCTGCTCGCACCGCTCGGCTTTGCCGCTGGCGTACTCGCGATCCTGATCGGAATCGTCGCGCTCTACGCCGTTCGGCGGCCGGGCGTCACCGGCCACACGCTCGTCGGCCTGGGCGTGCTGTTCGGGCTGGTAGCGATCGTCCTGTCCGTGTTGGCCATGAACGACTCGGTGTCCTGGCTGTCGAGCAAGACGGATGAGATCGCCACCGTCCACAACTGGCTCAACGATCACATCCACTGGCTGCGCCGCTGGTAGATCCAAGATCCACCGAGCCGCCTGAGTTGACTGGCGGCGCAACGCGCTGGCGCGCCGGGGCACCCGCCTCGGCGCGCCTTTGGCATGTGTGACGCACCACGTGAGCTTCGAAAACTTGTCAATCCAGGTTGATAAACCTAGGTTGAAGATATGGTCGAACTCGCGGTCGACGCCTCACGCGTCGCATCCGATCTGCACGTTTCCATCGGGCGGCTGGTCCGCCGGTTGCGTCAAGGTCACGTACCCGGAGATCTGACGCTCTCCGAAGCGTCTGTGCTGTCGCGGCTCGACACCCGTGGCCCCGCCACCCCCAGCGAACTCGCGTCCGAGGAGCGGGTGCGACCGCAGGCGATGTCCACGACGCTGGCCGGTTTGGAGGCGCGCGGGCTGGTCGCGCGCGCGGGCGATCCGGCCGACGGTCGCCGCGTGCTGATGTCGACGACCGATGCCGGACGGCAGCTGCTCGTCGACCGTCGCGGCGCGAAGGCGGCCCGGATGGCACGCGCCCTCGCTACCGGGTTCACACCGGCCGAGCAGCAGCAGTTGGCCGACGTAACACCGCTGCTGGAGCGTCTGGCGGTGATGCTGTGAGTGCCGCCGCCAGCCGATCGGATCGATACAAGTGGGTGGCCCTGTCGAACACCACGCTCGGCGTCCTGATCGCGACTCTCGACATCTCCGTCGTGATCATTTCGATGCCGGCCATCTTCCGCGGTATCGGGCTCGACCCGTTGGCCCCGGCCAACATCGGCTACCTGCTGTGGATGATCCTCGGCTACCTGCTCGTCACGGCCGTCTTGGTGGTGTCGCTCGGACGCCTCGGCGACATGTTCGGCCGCGTCCGGATGTACAACCTCGGCTTCGCGATCTTCAGTGTGGCGTCCGTGGCGCTCTCGCTGGACCCGTTCCACGCCCGCGCCGGCGCCCTCTGGCTCATTTTGTGGCGCGTAGTCCAGGCGACCGGTGGAGCGATGCTGATGGCGAACTCGGCCGCGATCATGACCGACGCGTTCCCGTCGAACCAGCGGGGCATGGCTCTGGGCATCAACCAGATCACGGCGCTGGCCGGTCAGTTCCTCGGCCTCGTCGCCGGCGGCCTGCTCGCCGCGATCGAT
>DASQPR010000355.1:0-6177 GCA_035643815.1 Micromonosporaceae bacterium
GCCACAGCGCCGTCGAGATCCGCCTGATCAGGACGAGCTGACGGCGCACGACGCCGCACCCCCGAGCACGGTGCCAAGGGGGCGGCGAAGAAACGATGCCCGCGGGCGTGAGCTGTGCCGCCGGCGACCGCCTGCCGACGGTCGGCGCCGTCTCGCGATTCCTTTCCGGGCCGTGTCGGGTCTGTATACCCGCAAGCGCCTATCCGATTGGGCCGGGCGTTCGGCCCGTGTACCAGAACCGGCCGGCTGTCCTGGTCCCGATTGGGGCCGCGGGTGCCGAAGCGGCAAGGCGAAGTGATGACGATGAGGGGACGACGATGACCAGCAACATCACCGCGACGCTGTCCGAGCACGACACGGCCGTACGCGCCGTGTTCGCCGAGGTATCCCGGGCGTGGGCGGACGGCGATGCCGACGCGTTCGCCGACTGGTACGCCGAGCACGCATCGGCGGTCCTGCCCGGCTTTTATTTCGAGAACAAGGATGCGATCCGGGGTGCCATGGCGGTTGCGTTCGCCGCATCGCTGCGGGGATCCCGCCGCATCCACGAAGTGCAGCGCATCCGGTTCCTCGGCGAGGGAACGGCCGTTGCGGTCACCAACAGCATCACAGCGCTTCCCGGCGAAGCGGGGGCGACCACCGAGCGTCGGGAGCGGGCGACGTGGGTGCTCGCACTGCACGGCGACCGGTGGCTCATCGAGGCGTACCACGGCTGCCCGGCCGACGCGTGACCGGTGGGGGAGTCGTGGTGATGTCGCAGCGGTCTGTGGAGACGCGAGACGCGGAATTCGCGGACCAGACCGAGCGGTTCCGGCGTGAGCTGATGGCGCACTGCTACCGACTGCTGGGCTCCGCCGATGACGCGGAAGACATGGTGCAGGAGACGTATCTGCGCGCTTGGCGGTCGTACGGCGGCTTCGAGGGTCGGTCGTCCGTACGGACCTGGCTGTATCAGATCGCCACGAACACCTGCCTCACCGCTATGCAGCATCGCGCGCTACGCCCGCTGCCCTCGGGCCTCGGCCACCCGGGCGATGAGCCGTCGACGCCCACCCGAGCCGAGATCAGCTGGCTGCAGCCGATCCCGGACGCGCTCGTGACCCCGGAGTCGGGCGACCCGGCAGCTGTCGCCGTTTCACGGGAAAACCTGCGTCTCGCGCTCATCGCCAGTTTGCAGTATCTGCCGCCGCGACAGCGTGCGGTGCTGATCCTGCGGGAGGTACTGGCGTTCCCGGCCGCCGACGTCGCCCGAATCTTGGGCACCAGCACGGCGGCCGTTAAGAGTGCGCTGCAGCGCGCCCGGGCCCGGCTCGACGAGGTGGCCCCGGCCCCGGATCGCGTCACCGAGCCGGATGACCCTGCGGCCCGGGCGTTGCTCGATCGATATATCGCTGCCTTCGAACACTCCGACGCCGACGCCCTGCAGCGGTTGCTGCGCGCCGACGCGACGCTCGAGTTGCCGCCGTCGCATGTCTGGTTCACGGGCAACGACGCGGCCACCCACGCCGTGGCTGGCCTTGGCTCTCCGGGTGACTGGCGGATGGTTCCGACCCGCGCCAACGGGCAGCCCGCTGCCGCCACATACCGGCGCGGACCGGACGGCGCTTACCATGCGTACGGCATCGTCGTGCTCACCGCGGCGCGGACGGTCATTATCGGGATCACCGTATTCGCCGACCCTCGCCTGCTCACCAGGTTTGGACTCCCACTGGTGCACCCGGGCGCTGCGCATCCAACACCGCATTGAGGATCGCGTGTCATGGCCGCGCTCTCCGGGACCGGAACCCTTCTGGCACAGGCGATCCGCTATGCGCTCGACAGCGTCGCGGATGTCACGCAAACCTGCCTCACCCGAGCGACACCGTGCGCGGAATGGGACGTGGCCGCACTTATGTGTCACGTCAATGATTCACTTGCCGCGCTACATGAGGGCATGGCAACCGGAACCATCGCTCCTGATCCGACTGAGCCGACGTCCTACCAGACGGCGTACGAGCTGGTCGACACGTTTCGCGATCGAGCGGACCGCCTTCTCGCCGCCGCCACGACTCTTCGGCGACAAGGCCGGCTGATTACCATCGCCGACCGGTGCACCACGGAGAGCGTCGTCGACGCCATCGGCACCGTCGAAATCGCGGTGCACGGTTGGGATGTCGCCACCGCGTGCGGGCGCGACCGACCTATCCCGCCCGACCTCGCGGCCGCCATCCTGAACGTCGTCCCCGTGGTCGTCGCGGACGCGGATCAGTACCCATAACCGTTGGTGCCGCCGGCTCCCGCGGTCGCTGTCCTCCGTCGCATTGCGGTGAACCTCCGTTTTTCGCTTCGAGGATTACCGGTTTGTGAGGTCGCTGGGATGTACGTAAGGATCGGCCAATTTGGCGACGGTCGATGTCATGCCGGTTGGGCTGTCAGCCGAACGCCGGGCTGGCTCAGCTCTATCGCGGCGATCTGCGAGACCGGCACAGTCAGCGGATAGCCCGCGGTCCCGGTGCGGCCGGTGACGTTGCAGACGCCAACCGAGTATCTGTGTCCGCTGGTCGTGAGGACGGCCATCGAGTAGTTGCCGGCCTGGGGGGCGTCGGTGATGGCCACCATCGCCCACGATGGGCTTCCCTGATACAGGAACAGATGTCCGACGACCGCTCCGGTAGTGCTGGTCACCGGCGTAGCCGTCGGATAACCGGCCGCGGCGACCGTCTGCCGGTATCGGTCGGCTAGGTGACGATCGGACGCCGACTGCCAGTACGCGGCCGCGGCCCCGCCTCCGGCGGCTACCGCGAGTACGACCGCGGCTGCGGCCATTCGCAGAGCCAAGGCCGGCCGCCCACCCGAGATGGCGAGTCGCCGTGCCCTACCGCCGAGCCGGCCCGGTTGCCATCCGAATCGACGACGCCGAGGCTGGGGGTCGGCCAGGTTCGCGATGCGTTGCGCTACCGCGGTCTCGAAGCCTGGCGGCGGTTCGCGCTCCGGAACGAGCAACAGCAGGTCGTCGGCGACCCGAGCCAGTTCGGCCACCTCGTGTCGGCAGGCCGGGCAGCCGGCGACGTGCCGGACCGCATCGGCTCGGTCATGACCGGTGGCTGCGCCGATTGCCAATTCCGCCAGCAGGGGGCTCACCGACTGGCAGTCAGGTGTCTCGTCCATCACTCACCTCGAGCTCATTTCGCAGCCGGGCTAAACCCAATCTGATCCTGGTCTTGGCCGTGCCGATCGGGATCGCCTCCCGTTCGGCGATTTCCCGCGCCGTCAGGCCGTACACGGCTGCGAGCACCACGGCCACCACTTGCTCGCGCGGCAGTCTGGCCAGGCCGGCCCGGATCCGTTGAACTTCGGGAATCCGATCCGGAAGGGCGCCGTGTTCCGGCTCGGCCACCAGGTCGAGGAGAACGTGTGGGTCGTAGGGCTGGTCTCGGAGCAGCCGCCGTGCGTCGATCGCTGCGTTGCGGGTGATCGCCAACAACCAGCCGGCGACCCCACCCCGACGCGGGTCGTATCCGCCGGCGAATCGCCACGCCCGCACAAACGCCTCCTGCGCAACCTCCTCGGCCACCGCCGGCACACCAACGATGCTCAACGCGAGCCCGAAAACCCGCGCCTGGAAGCGCCGCACAAATGCCGCAGTTGCTTGGGCGTCCCCAGCGGCCATGCCGGCGATCAGACCGTCGTCGGAGACTCCCACATAGAGGTATACGGCTCGCGGCCGTCAAGAGATCTCTCGTACGGCAACGAAAATGCCAGACCCGTCCGTCGCGGTGGCAGACGACGATTCCACCCACTCCAGGGACTGGCGAGGACGAGCCCAATAGCTTAATCTGACAGTGACTCGCAAAATAGTGTGGCTATCATAGGGGAGAAACTGTCATGTCAGGAGCCTCCAGTCGGCGTTGGTGGGCGCTAGTCGCCATGGCGTTGAGCCTGCTTGTGATCGGTCTCGACAGCACCGTCCTCAACGTGGCCCTGCCCACGATGGCGCTCGACCTGCACGCATCGACGAGCCAACTGCAGTGGTTCGCCGACGCGTACCTGCTCGTTATGTCCGCTCTGCTCCTACCGGCCGGCCTGCTGGGCGACAAGTACGGACGGAAGAGGCTCACGATTGGCGCGCTGAGCGTGTTCGGCGCCGGCTCGGTCTGGTGTGCGTTCGCCGGCAGCGCGACCAGCCTCATTGGTGCGCGGGTCTTCCTTGGGATCGGTGCGGCCGTACTGATCCCGCTCGTGATGTCGAGTGTCGTCGTGCTGTTCGAGCCGGACGAGCGGCCCAAGGCGATCGGCGTGATTGGCGCGGCGACGATCGTCGGCCTACCGGCCGGACCGCTGGTTGGCGGTGCCTTGTTGAACCACTTCTGGTGGGGTTCGGTGTTCCTGATCAACGTACCGGTGATCGCCATCGCACTGATCGCGGCGAGCGTGCTGCTGCCTCAGGACGGGCTATCGCGGCCGGGCGCAATCGACCACGTTGGCGTCGGATTGTCGGCCGCCGGACTGGTCGGGCTCACGTACGGCCTCATCGAGGGACCCGTACGCGGCTGGACGTCGGCGCCTGTGATGGTCGCCCTGGTCGCCGGCATCGCCATGTTGGTCGCATTTGTGCGCTGGGAGGCGCGGATCAAGGCGGCCGAGCCGCTCATGGAGCTCGGACTGTGGCGGAACAGGTCCTTCCGATGGGGCGTCGTCGGCGCGACGCTGGCCAATTTCGGCCTGTTCGGCGTCATGTTCGTGCTGCCGCAGTACTTCCGCTCGGTGACGGGCGTCGACGCTCTCGGAACCGGCGTGCGGACCCTCCCGCTGCTGCTCGGAATGATCGTCGGACTGCAGGGCGGCATGCGGTTGGCCAAGCGGATCGGCTTCGCTCGTTCGGCGACGATCGGTTTCGTGGCGCTCGCCGCCGGATTGGCGGTCGGCACCACAACCGGTGCCCATACGGGATTCGCGCTGATCGGGACCTGGACGGCGCTGGCGGGATTCGGCACCGGCATGGGCCTGATCGGAGCCCAAAGTGCCGCCCTGAACACGCTCGAGAAGACGCGGGCCGGCGCGGGCACCGCCGTCATGCAGGCAATGCGACAGGTCGGCAGCGTCACCGGCATCGCCGCGCTCGGCGCGGTCCTCAACGGCGTTTATCGCACGAACATCCAGGCCACCGGCCTGCCAAATAATGCGGCGTCCGTTCGCGACAGTGTGGCCTCAGGAGTCGCGGTCGGGCAACAGCTACACGTCCCGGCGGTCGTGGAATCGGCGCAGAACGCCTTCGCCACCGGCATGGACGCCGTGCTGTGGACGTCCACCGCGGTGTGCCTGGCCGCGGCGATCCTGGTCTATTTGTTCTTGCCGAACACCGGTCGCGTGGCCGAGACGACCAACGATGCTGGACAATCGGAGCGTGCCGTCGTCGAAGCCGAGCCGCAGCCCACAGCCTGACATGCCGACCACGCCCCTAGGGCTGCGCGAGCGTAAGAAGGTGCGAACCCGCGCCGCGCTCCAACGCCATGCGCTGCAGCTGTTCACCGAGAAGGGCTACCGCGACACGACGATCGACCAGATCGCCGAGGCAGCGGAAGTGTCGCCCAGCACGTTCTTCCGTTACTTCGCCACGAAGGAAGACATCGTGCTGGGCGACTACTTCGACGCCCGTGTGATCGGGTTCTTCCGCGAGGCGCCGGCCGAGATGAGCCCGGTGCAGGCGATGAAGTATGCGATGCAGCAGATGACGGAGTCGATGTCACCCGACGAGTTGGAGCTGGAACTCAAACGGAACCAGCTGATCGCGACCGTGCCGGAACTGCAACGCGGCATGGTCGAGGAGATGCTCCGACCGATGCGACTGTTGGCCGCCGCCCTGGCCGACCGACTCGGAACGGCTCCCGACGACCCGTTCTGCACGGCCTACGCCGGCGCACTAATTGGCGGCTTGGTCGCGATTTCCGACCACGATGGGTCGGAGGCCATCCAGGACCTGGGCCGGATCGTTCGCGGCGCCGACATCCTCGACCAGGTGCTGCGAACGCCGCCGCGGCGCACATCGGCGCGCAATCCCACATCCGACGGTACGGGCGACACCGCGCAGGCCTGAGCGGCCCATTTGTCGTCAACGCGGAGGGAAGACGGCGCTCGAACCAAGCTCGTTCCTGCAATCTATAGCGCCCGGACGCTCGGATTCGTCAGCGGGGCGAGGCT
>DASQPR010000356.1:0-4674 GCA_035643815.1 Micromonosporaceae bacterium
GACTACGCAGAGTAAGATAGTCATCCTCTTGGGTGGGCGGCGTATCTCTCGCTCGGCTGGTCGGCCGGTTCCGATGGGAGCGGTCCGGGGCGGCGTGCGAAAGTTGATCCGGACACGCGACGCGAACGACGTGAACGGCACGAACGAGCGGTCCACGCCCGACGGATGAATGGGCGCGTCGGATCGGCGACGAAAGGATGTGGGGGCTTCGATGAGGGCCGTACGGGTTCATGAACATGGTGGCGCCGACGTGCTGACGCTCGACGACGTGCCGGAGCCGGCCGCCGGCCCGGGCGAGGTATTGGTTCGCCTGGGCGCGACCGGCGTGAACTTCATCGATACGTACCACCGGTCGGGCCAGTATCGGGCCAATCTGCCGATCACACTCGGCTCGGAGGGCGCCGGTGAGGTGGTGGCCGTCGGCGACGGCGTCGAGGGCATATCGGTCGGGCAGCACGTCGGGTCGACCAACCTTGCGGGAGCGTACGCGGAGCTGGCCACCGTACCGGCCGAGCGGGTCGTCTCGATCCCACATGGGGTGGCCGACGAGACCGCGGCGGCCGCCCTCTTACAGGGCATGACCGCCCACTATCTGCTGCACGACAGCTACCCGGTCAAGCCGGGCGACACGGTGCTGGTGCACGCGGCGGCCGGCGGCATGGGCCTGTTGTTGACCCAGCTGGCCAGCCGGATGGGAGTCCGCGTCATCGGCACGGTGTCCACACCGGAGAAGGCTGAGCTGGCTCGGATTGCTGGCGCGGACGAGGTCTTCGACTACGAAGGAATCGCCGCCAATGTACGGGCGCTGACCGGCGGCGAGGGTGTCGCCGCGGTGTATGACGGCGTCGGGGCATCGACGTTCGAAGCGAGCCTCGCGAGCGTACGGCGCCATGGCGTCCTCGTCGTGTACGGCGCCGCGAGCGGCCCGGTGCCGCCGGTCGACGTGCAGCGCCTCTCGGCGGCCGGTTCGATCTACCTGACGCGGCCGACGCTCGTGCACTTCATCGCCACCCCGGCCGACCTCGCGCGCCGAGGTGGCGACGTGCTGCGATGGGTGGCCGAGGGTTCGCTCGACATCCGCATTGGCGGGCGCTATGAGCTGGCCGACGCCGCCCGGGCGCACGCGGATCTCGAGGCGCGGCGTACCACCGGAAAGCTTGTGCTGATCCCCTGATGGCGCGCCGCCGCAGTGCGCGGGGCGGCCGGCCGTGTCGTGTGGATCACTGCATCCGCAGCGTGTGTCCGAATGTCAGGCCGTGTGAGTAGCTTGTGAAGAGATGACGCACAGGTCGATCACATAATGGGCTCGCTCGTCGAGCGGGTGCTGGGGCTGCATGGTCTCGCGATTTACCTGACCGTGGGGCTGCTGGTGTTCGCCGAGGACGCGGTCTTCGTGGGTTTCGTGGTGCCTGGTGAGACGGCTGCGATCGTGGGTGGCGTCGCGGCGAGCCGCGGCAATGCGTCCGTGATCCTGCTCTGTGTCATCGTGGTGGTCGCGGCCATCCTCGGCGACAACATCGGCTACCTGCTCGGGCGGCGCTACGGCGTGCGGCTGCTACAAACCCGAGTGCTGCGCCGGCGCGAGCGACGGGTCGAGCGGGCCCGCCGCTTCCTGCTCGACCACGGCGGACCGGCCGTCCTCGCCGGCCGGTACATCGCGTTCCTGCGTGCGGTCATCCCGTTTCTGGCCGGGACGGTTCGCCTCAGTTACGGGCGATTCCTGACCTATAACATCATCGGCGGCGTCACGTGGGGCATCGGATCTGTGCTCCTCGGGTTCCTCGCCGGCAACTCCTACCAGCAGATCGAGAAGGCGCTCGGCCCGGCCACGGCGGCGATCGTCGGCATTGTCGTGGTGGGGGCGGTCATCGCATGGACCATTCGGCGGCATCGCTCGGAGCGCCGCAAGGACACCGAGGACCCGGGCGAGGCGAGCACAGACGACCACGTGGTCGCGCCCGAGCGTCGGATGAGCGACTGAGCCGCGGCGGTTGCGGCAACAGTCGAGAGCACTCATCCGGCGGCATCCACCGATGGTTGGATGCTGGCCGATGTTCGCCGCGAATTCGTGTCGCCGACGTGGATCAGGGGTACAACAGTGCCAAGGTCGCGAGGAGGCACCGATGGGCGAGCAACCGGTCGACGCGGTCGACGTGCTGACCGCTCAGCACGCGCACATTGCCACTCTGTTGGACGCGGCCGCCGGCGCGAGCGGTGCCGTCCGTGCGAGCGCCTTCGCCGATCTCGTGCGCCTCATCGCCATCCACGAGACGGTGGAGGCGCAGGTGATCCATCCGCTGGCCCGACACACGATCGACGGCGGCGAGGCGATCGTCGACGCACGACTCGCCGAGGAGGCCATCATCAAGATGGCTCTGGCGGAGCTCGATGCGCTCGATTGCGACGACGTGGCGTTCGACGCCCAGCTGTCAGGTGTCCGTCACATTGTGCTGGCGCACAATGCGGCCGAGGAGGCCGACGAGTTCCGCCCGCTGCGTTCGGCCGTGCCAGTCGATATCTTGCGGGAGCACGTTCTGTCCATCCGGCGGGCCGAGGTCGCGACGCCGTCGGTTACCGGGATGCCCGCTCCACCCGCGCCCGATCCGGCCGACGTGATCTTTGCGCGCGTACGCGACGTCCTGCGACCACGCTGAGAATCACCCTCGATCCGGCCCCGCCTGGATTGGATGAGCGTTCGGGCGGGTAATCCTCGGGTCGTCCGGCCGTGATCGGGGGAGGTGACCAGTGATGGGGGCTGTGGCTCGAGCCGTCGCGTCGGTCCCGGCCGGCGGTCGCCGGGCCGCACCCGATGCGTGCGTTCGACCGTTGCGGCTCTCGGACCCCAACCGCATTCGCGGGTACGTGTTGACCGGGCGTCTCGGCCGCGGCGGCGAGGCCGTGGTCTACCGTGGACACTCGCGCCGAACCGGGCCGGTGGCGGTGAAAGTCCTGCGCATCGGCGGCGCCACGACCGGCCGGCCGGGCACCTGCGATCACGAGTTCCACATGGCCCGCGACGTCGACCAGCGGTTCGTCATGCCGCCGATCGAGACCGGCACGTCCGGCGCCGGACCGTACCTGGTCAGTACGTACCGGCCGGAGTACCGGTCGCTGGTCGGCCAGGCGCCACGTGATGCGCGGCAGCTGTGGCAGCTCGCGTACGCGTCGGCACTCGCCATCGCGGCAAGCCATGCGTGCGGCGTCATTCACTGCGACATCAAGCCGGCGAACCTCCTTGCGTTCGGCGGTGAGGTCCGGCTCATCGACTTCGGGATCGCGCGCTACGCGGCCGACCAGCCGCGAACATCGGATCTCGTCCACTGCAGCCGCGGCTGGTCCGCGCCGGAGCAGCTGTCGTCGGCTCCGCTCACACCGGCGGTCGACGTGTTCGGTTGGGGATGCGTGGTGGGGTATCTGGCGGCGGGCGTCACACCGTTTGCGAGCGCGACGTTTGACGAGTGGGCGCTGCGCGTGCGTTCGGCCGAGGCCGATCTGTCCGGTCTGCCCGATGGCTTGACGTCATTGGTGCGTCTGGCTCTCCGCCGCGATCCCGCCCGGCGACCCAGCGCGGCCTATCTGGCCGCCGCGTGCCGGCCGGAGGCGGTTCGGCGGGCGCCGGAAGCACCGCGCAGCGGCGACGAGCTGGTGCGCCCGCGCCACCTCCTCGCCGCCTGACGCACGGTTCTCCCGGCGGCGGACACGGTTGTTTCGCCCGATCATCTCTGTGGCGGTTTCGTCGCGACACGGTTGGGTATGGGATCGCCGGGTCGGCGCGGTGGATGGACGGGCAACTGTCCGCCGCACGTTAACGCCGCGGGGTTGGGGTGGACCGCTTCCACGGCCGCGTGCCGGTTGCTGGCACGCGACACCTGGGAAATCTCGCCCCGCCGGCGGTTAGTGGCGCCAGCGCGCCGACCCCTTTTGGCTGTGCCTAGGCCGGGGCGCTGTCAGGTTGCGGCGCTGTCAGGTTGCGGCGAGTTTGGCGAGTCGTCGGCGGGCTCCGGCGAGCGAGCGGGCCTGCCGACCGATGCCCTGCCACGGGTCGCCGTTGATCTTAGCGAGCCTCGGTTCGATGTCACGCAACGTGTACGTACGCGCCGTCAGCTGCCGATCGTCAACCTCGGACCAGTCGAGCGGCGTCGCGATCGGAGCGCCGGGCAGCGGCCGCACCGAGTACGGCGCGACTGCGTGCTGGCCGTACGCGTTGCGCAGCGTGTCGACGAAGAGCTTGCCCCGACGGTCGGCCTTGCGGACCTCCGTCGTCAACTCCTCCGGATGGCGGCTGACGAGTTCGCGGGCGACATCGAGTGCGAACGCGCGGACCGAGTCGAAGTCGTCGCGCGCAGCGATCGGCACGGTGACGTGGAGCCCACGAGAACCCGTTGTCATCGGAAATGACCGCAGGCCCAGGTCGTCGAGGATCCCGTGGAGCGTACGGGCGGCCATCCGTACGGTCTCGAACTCGTCGTCGCCGGACGGGTCGAGATCGAAGATGAGCCGATCGGGCGTATGCACCGAGCGAATCGTGGACAGCCACGGATGCAACGTCAGGCCGGCCTGATTGGCCAGGTAGACCAGCGTGGCCGCGTTGTCGCAGACGTACATGTCGACCGTGCCCCCACCGACCTTGTCCACCTCTGCGTGGTTTACCCAACTCGGCATCGAGGGCGGCGT
>DASQPR010000357.1:0-5225 GCA_035643815.1 Micromonosporaceae bacterium
TCGACCGCTCAATCGGCGGCGGGGATAGACAGTGGACCGGGCGGGCCACCGATCACTCCGGCGGACGCTGCCAGTAAGTCGGGAACATCATCCTTGGTGTGGTTGGCGTACGTTATCGGCGGGCTGCTGCTGCTCGGCGGCATCGCCGCGATCGGCATGCTGCTGTGGCGCCGGGAGCCCGACACAATCGAGACCGAGTGGGACGACGACGGCACCGCCTTGAACCCGGGCGGCGGAGCGGCGGCGTTCCCGCCCCCGAACACGTACCCGACGCAGCCGTTGCCCGCGGAGCCATACCTGCCGCAGCCGTACCCACCGCGGCCCTACTCACCGCAGCAGTTCCCGCCGGGCTCGCCACTGCCGCCGCCGCCACAAGATCCGTACGGCCGGCACAGCGCCGACTCCGGCCGGCAACTGCCGGGCTGACTTTCGCCCCAACCGTTGCTCGTCGGCGAGTGCTTGCCTCGGCCCGTACCCGTGAAAAGTCTTGAAGCCGGGTCGGACGTGACACCGCCGATGCGTAGCGCAGCCGCGAGGCGCATTGGGCCGGACCGGCCGGAGCCCGGCCACCGCGTCGTGGTGGTCGGGCTCCGGTCGTTTGTTGCCTGCGCAGGTCAGACGCGCGCGCGCTCCTCGGTTGTGCCGGTCGTGCCGCTCGCGGGCGTCGTTCCGTCCTTGCCCGCTCCGAGCGCCGGATTCTCGCTGTCGGCGGAACCGTTTGCGTCGGCGTCGACGTCGGCGTCGGTCGTGTCATCCGCCATGGCGATCGGCTTGCGCTTGCTGATCGTGATGGCCGCCGCGATGATCAGGAACGCGACGATCGCGACGGTGACGCGCAGCCCGAAGTTCGGGTGTGTGCCTGACGCACTCCACATCACGACGGCCGGCGCGATCAGCAGCGAGACCAGGTTCATCACCTTGATCAGCGGGTTGATGGCCGGGCCGGCGGTGTCCTTGAACGGGTCACCGACGGTGTCACCGATGACGGTCGCGGCGTGGGCGTCGGAGCCCTTGCCGCCGTAGCGACCGTCCTCGACCATCTTCTTGGCGTTGTCCCAGGCTCCGCCGGAGTTGGCCAGGAACACCGCCATCAGCGTGCCCGTGCCGATCGCGCCCGCGAGGTAGGCGGCCAACGGACCGACGCCGAGGCCGAAGCCGATCGCGATCGGTGCCAGCACCGCCAGCAGACCCGGTGTGATCAGCTCACGCTGCGCGTCCCTAGTGCAGATGTCAACGACCTTGCCGTATTCGGGGCGCTGACTGTAGTCCATGATCCCGGGGAACTCCCGGAATTGGCGCCGCACCTCGAACACGACCGCGCCCGCGGACCGGGACACCGCGTTGATGGCCAGGCCGGAGAACAGGAAGACGACCGCCGCGCCGGCCAGCAGGCCGACGAGGTTGTTCGGGTTCGACACGTTGAGGAAACCGTTGAGGACCGCCTGCAACGTGGCCGCGTTGGACCCGGACGCATTGGACAGAGCCGTCTTGACCGTATCCGTGTACGACCCGAACAGTGCGGTCGCAGCGAGGACAGCGGTCGCGATCGCGATGCCCTTGGTGATCGCCTTCGTTGTGTTACCGACCGCGTCGAGGTCGGTAAGGACCCGGGCGCCGTTCTCGTCGATGTCACCGGACATCTCGGCGATGCCCTGCGCGTTGTCCGAGATCGGGCCGAACGTGTCCATGGCCACGATCACGCCGACCGTGGTCAGCAGGCCGGTTCCGGCCAGTGCCACGGCGAACAGCGACAGGAGGACAGAGCCGCCACCCAGGAGGAACGCGCCGTATACGCCGGCACCGATGATCAGCGCTGAGTAGACCGCCGACTCGAAGCCGACCGAGATGCCGGCCAGGATGACCGTCGCCGGGCCGGTCAGCGAGCTCTTGCCGATGTCGCGCACCGGGCGCCGGCTCGTCTCGGTGAAGTAGCCGGTCAGCGCCTGGATGATCGCGGCGAGGACGATACCGATGATGACCGCGATGATCGCGAAGGCAATCGGGTTCACCGGCGGCTGCTTGTCCAGCGCCAGGCCAAGGCCGGCCTGGTAGTTCGCGCCGAGAAGGGCCGTCCAGCTCGACTTCAGGTAGAGCGAGGCGGCGATCGCAACGAGTACCGCGGAGATCACGGCCGAGATGTAGAAGGCCCGGCTGATCGCCGTCAGACCCGAACGGTCGGACTTGCGAAGACGTGTGATGAACACGCCCACGATCGCGGTCAACACGCCGATGGCCGGCACGATGAGCGGGAAGACCAGGCCGTACGTGGTGCCGAAGGCCGCCTTGCCGAGGATCAGCGCGGCCACCAGGGTCACCGCGTACGACTCGAAGAGGTCAGCCGCCATACCGGCGCAGTCGCCGACGTTGTCACCGACGTTGTCGGCGATCGTCGCGGCGTTGCGTGGGTCGTCCTCCGGGATGCCCTTCTCGACCTTGCCGACCAGGTCCGCGCCGACGTCGGCGGCCTTGGTGAAGATGCCGCCGCCGACCCGCATGAACATGGCGAGCAGCGCAGCGCCGAAGCCGAAGCCCTCGAGCACGGTCGGTGCGTTGCTGCCGTAGATGAGAACGACCACGCCGGCACCGACCAGGCCGAGGCCGACGGTGAGGAAGCCGACCACGCCACCGGTGCGGAACGCGATCTGCATTGCCCGCTCGCGGCCGCCTTCGCCGGTGTTCGCGGCCGCGGCCACGCGCAGGTTCGCGCGCGTCGCGAGGTTCATCCCGGCACCGCCGATGAACGAGCTGAACAGCGCGCCGACGATGAAGAACAGCGATCGTCCGACCTTCACGCTGATGCCGCCGCCATCGACGACCGGCAGGAAAAAGAGCAGAATGACCGCGATCACGACGAACACGGCAAGCGTCCTGAATTGGCGGTACAGGTACGCGTTTGCGCCCTCCTGGACCGCTCCAGCGATCTCTTGCATTTTCTTGGTACCCGTACCGGTGCCGAGAACCGCCCTGACAAGGGCGGCCGCGAAGCCCAGCGCGACCAGAGCGATCACCACTGCGATGATCACGTAGGTCAGGTTGCTACCGGTAAGGGACTGCCCGCCGCCAGCAGCGAGGTACGTCCCGGACATCTGTGTCCTCCTGTAACCGATATACGCGTCGTCGGCCGGGACGGCTCACGCCCACGGCCGCGACAGTCTCCACACGCGGAGTTCCGCATCCGGTGCTCGCTGTCGCGGTAAACGCGGACGCGGACCGGATGTTGAAATATGACCCGCGTACTGTAGCCGCCCGCGGTGGCAGTGGTCACACCCAGGCCGAAACGCGTCTGGATGATGGGCGCCACCCGCGGTCCGCGCGGTCCCCGTAGCGCGGCCCTCGCCAGTCAACAGCGGTGACCCAGCGGCGACGGGTCTGTGCTCGATCGGGACCCGGCGCGGCCCGCGAAGGTCAGCGGCCAGTGCTTCGGTGCGCGTGACGGCCAGAGCTTGAGTACGCGTGACGGCCAGAGCTCGGCTGTGCCTCAGCGGCCGGCGGCCGGCCACGCCATGATGACCTGCGTTCCGACTCCGCCCGGAGCGGGCACGACCTGGAGGCCCTCCACCAATCCGGCGAGCAGCGTCAGTGAGACGCCGACGGCGACGTCTTCATCGCTCACCGTCACGATGACTCCCCCGCCTCGACCCTCCAGAGCCGGGTCCTGGAGCAATCCGAACGGGTCGGTCCGATCGGGGTCGGTCTCGTCGAGGGCCGGTCCGATGATCGCCTCGGCCACCGGAGCGCGGTCGGTCACCCGTACCGTGAATTGGGCGTCGGTCGTGAGTTCGACCTCGACGAGATCCGACAGGCCGTGCCGGCGGTGCAGCGCGACCGCCCGCGAGCACGCCTCGCCGATCGCGAGGCGCACCTCGTCGATGATCGTGTCGGCGACACCCGCCCGGCGAGCGACCGCGACGCCGACAAGGCGCGCGGTGCGTACGTGTGCCGGTGCCGGGGTGAACGAGAGCCGAACCGTCCCCATCAGCGCCGAACCTCAGCCGGCCATGCCAGCCGCCGCCGCTTCAACGGAGCTATGCAGCGTGAAGACCCGGTCGAGGCCGGTTATCCTAAAGATCTTGAGCAGTTTCTCCTGGTCACAGACCAATACGAAGTCGCCGCCCACGCCCTTGAGCCGCTTCATCCCGCCCACAAGGACGCCGAGCCCCGTCGAGTCCAGAAACTCGACGTGGGTGAGGTCGACGATGATCGCTTTCGAGCCAGCGTCGACGAGGGACACGATCTTCTCGCGGAGCGTCGGCGCCGTGTAGACGTCGACTTCTCCGCCCACCTCGAGCACGGTGTAGTCGCCGATGCTGCGGGCGGATAGCGACAGATCCATGTGGCCTCCTGCAACCGCGTGGCCCGGTGGAGTCTTACCCGCGAATCTAACCACTGCGCGCGTCGCCGTCACACCCGAGTCGGGATCAGTTGGACGCTGTCGGGCGTCGGTGAGACAGTGCAAGACGTGTCCGGACATCCTGACGTGCGTTTCCCCGCGGCGACGCGGCCGTTCGACGTCGACGTTCCGGGCCCCGCCGAAGAGCCGACCGGGGTCGATATGCCCGATGACGCGACCGGATCGCTCGACTTCGACATCGACGGGCCGGGCGCCAGCGCCAGGTCGTCGACCGGATCGGGACTCGATCCGGAAGAGTTGCTCCGGCGTCTGACCCGTGGACTGGACTGCCTCACCCACGTCGAACGGGTGCCGGCCCGGCCCGGCTCGACCGTCGACTGGCCGTCGTGGGTGCCGGCGGATCTCCGTACGGCGCTGCGTGCACGTGGCGTCGACCGCCCGTGGTCGCATCAGGCGGCCGCCGCCGACCTCGCCCACGCCGGGCGCCATGTGGTCGTCTCGACGGGCACCGCATCCGGCAAGTCGCTCGCCTACCATCTGCCGGTCCTGACCGCTCTGGCCGCAGATCCGCGAGCGACCGCGCTCTACTTTGCGCCCACGAAGGCGCTCGCCGCCGATCAGTTGCGCGCGCTCAGCGAAATCGCGCCGGCCGACGTCCGCGCATCCGTCTATGACGGGGACACGCCGTGGGAGGAGCGCGAGTGGGTGCGGACGTTTTCGCGCTTCGTGCTCACCAATCCGGACATGGTGCATCGCGGCGTCCTGCCACGACACGCGAACTGGTCGACGTTCCTGCGCCGACTGCGCTTCGTCGTGATCGACGAGTGCCACACATATCGTGGCGTCTTTGGCTCCCACGTCGCGCACGTCATCC
>DASQPR010000358.1:0-2581 GCA_035643815.1 Micromonosporaceae bacterium
AGAAGACGCTGGTGACAATCGGCGACGACACTACCCTCAATCTCGGCGCGGCCATCCAATGCCACTCGCAGGAGGACGGCGCCTTCAAGTCCGACCGCATCACCATCGGTTCCGGCTGCACGGTGGGGATCGGCGCCTGGGTCCATTACGGCGTGACCATGGGCGATGGTGCGGTACTCGCCCCCGACGCGTTTCTCATGAAGGGCGAGGACGTCCCACCGCACGCGAGGTGGGCCGGAAACCCAGCCAGAGATCTTCGAGATGACCGGATGGTCACTTCGCAGGTCTGTGGTGGCGGCAACAACGTCGGTAGTGGGGCGCTCTCACCGCCGAATAGTCCAGTGGCGACTGTGGCTGGAGGGACTCGATGGGACGACTAGCGACGGGCGACCGGGAGTATTGGCTCAGCACGCTCGGCGCCAGCGGACTCACCGCCATCCCACGATGGACGCTCAACCCGACGCCGGGCGTCACCGAGTACGCGGCGACGATCCCCGACGATCGCGTGCGGGCGCTACGCCGGCTGGCGGACGAGATCGGGGTCCCGCTCGGCTCCGTGCTGCTGGCCGCGCACGGCAAGGTGCTCGCGGTCCTGTCCGGCGAACGCGAGGTCACAACCGGCTACGTCGCCCGCGACCGCGGCCGAGACCGACCGCTGCCGTGCGTCCTTTCGACCGAGCCTGACTCGTGGCGCACGTTGCTGAAGGAGACGCACCGAGCCGAATCAGAATTGTTGGAACACAAAGACTTTCCGGTCGATGACCTCCGGCGCGAGTTGGGCCAGTCCGAGCCGCCGTTCGAGACCGTGTTCGATCCGGCCGACGAGAGCACCGTCTTATCCGAGGACACCGTGTTGTGTGTGGCTATCTCGCCACACGACGGTGACCTCGTGCTGCGGCTGCGATACCGGACCGATGTGCTCGACGCTGACTGCGCCGCGAGGATCGCCGGCTACCACCTCACCGCGCTCGCGCTGATCGCCGACGAGCCGGACGCCGAGCACGGACGGCAGAGTCTGCTGTCCGCCGACGAGCTACACGTACAACTCGACGGACTCGCCGGGCCGCACCGGGAGCTTCCGAACTGTCGCGTCCACGAGCTGTTCGAAGAGCGGGTACGCGCGCATCCGGACGCCGTCGCGGCCGTCCACGGCGACCGGCAACTGACATACGGCGAGCTGAATGCTCGCGCCAACCGTCTGGCACGGGCACTTCTGGCACGAGGACTCGGCCGCGAGGGTGTCGTTGCCGTGGTGACCGAACGGAATCTGGACTGGATGGCCGCCGTTCTCGCGGTCTTCAAGGCCGGTGGCGCCTATCTGCCGATCGAGCCGCATTTCCCGGCCGACCGCATCGCGACCACGCTATCGCGGGCCGACTGCCGTCTCGTGTTGACCGAGCCGGCCAGTGCGACGACGTTGGGACAGGCGGTCGGGTCCATGACCGGAGTCCACACGGTTCTCGTCGAGGCGGCCAACGAAGCGGACCTCCCGGACGACGATCTCGGCATCGATGTCACGCCCGATCAGCTTGCCTACATCTACTTCACCTCCGGGTCGACCGGTGAGCCCAAGGGCGCCATGTGCGAGCACGCCGGCATGCTCAACCACCTGTACGCCAAGATCGACGACCTGGAGATCCACGAGAGGTCGGTAGTCGCTCAGACCGCGCCACAGTGCTTCGACATCTCACTGTGGCAGCTCGTCGCAGCGCTCCTGGTCGGCGGGCGAACGCTGATCGTCGAGCAGGACGTGATTCTCGACGTCGAGCGGTTCGTCGACAAGATCGTTGCCCGCCGGGTCACCGTGCTCCAGCTCGTACCGTCGTATCTCGAAGTCGTATTGTCCTATCTGGAACAGCACCCCCGTGACCTGCCGGACCTGCGGTGCGTGTCGGTCACCGGCGAGGCGCTAAAGGGTGAGCTCGCGCAGCGCTGGTTCGCGGCCAAGCCCACGATCAGGCTGGTCAACGCGTACGGACTGACCGAGACCTCGGACGACACCAACCACGAGGTCATGGATCGGGCGCCGACGGGCGCACGGGTGCCGCTCGGCCGGCCCGTGAACAACGTGCACATCTACGTCGTCGACGAGCATCTGTCACCCGTGCCGCTCGGCGCCCCTGGCGCGATCGTCTTCTCCGGAGTCTGCGTCGGCCGCGGTTACGTCAACGACCCCGAGCGCACCCGGTTGGCCTTCATGGCCGATCCGCACCGTGAGGGTCAGCGCCTCTACCGGGGCGGCGACTATGGGCGCTGGCTGCCCGACGGCAAGCTTGAGTTCCTTGGCCGCCGGGACACCCAGGTCAAGATCTACGGCTTCCGCATCGAGATTGGCGAGATCGAGAACACTCTTCTGCGGGTGCCGGGTGTGCGCGACGGCGCAGTGGTCGTCGCCGAGCGGACCGATCAGAGCAAGCATCTGGTTGCCTTCTACGCCGCCCAGCGGCCGCTGGCGGTCGACATCCTGCGGGACCGCCTGAGTGAGTCGTTGCCTACGTACATGGTGCCGACGGCTTTCCAGTGGCGGGAAAAACTGCCGCTAACCGCCAACAGCAAGATCGATCGCAAGACGCTGACCGCG
>DASQPR010000359.1:0-8726 GCA_035643815.1 Micromonosporaceae bacterium
CAACTCAGCATCGACGGCGACACGACGCGGGGCGGTGCGGTGGCGGGCGACGTGCCCCTGATCGCCGACGCGGTCGCCGGCCAGCCGTCGCTGCGACTTGCGGGTCTGATGGCGGTGGCGCCGCTCGGTATGTCGCCGGAGGCGGCCTTCGACGTGTTGGCGGCCGAGTCGGAGCGGATGCGGACAACGTACCCGGATGCGAAATCCCTGTCGGCGGGCATGAGCAACGACCTCGAACCCGCCATCGCTCGCGGCGCGACACACGTACGGGTAGGCAGCGCGTTGCTCGGAATGCGCCCGAAGCTGGGGTAGCCTCGATCGGGACAGCGAATTACACGGATGTTGTTTAGGGCATCGCATGGTGAATATGCGGCGGGCCCGTCATATAACAACAATCAGATCTACCGCGACAATCAGAGCTATCAGCCGGTAATTGCGTGATCGACCGCAAAGCGCCAATCACGCAGGGGACGTGGCTTGCCGTCGGGCGGCAGCGCCACACGGGGCGAGAAGAGGGATGGCGTGAGTGCACTGCGCAAGGCGGGCGTGTGGCTCGGCCTGATCGAGGACGACGACGAGCGCGGCTACGGATACGACCGCGCGTATGACGATGACTACGGCGACGACGACGCCGATCCGTCGGCCGTGGTCCGGGCCCGCGTCGCCGACCGGCTCGCCGAGGCGCGCGCCGAGCGCGATGCCGCGCGCGTGACCACTGACCGAGGCGAGCGAGCCGACCGCATCGAGCGGGCCGAGCACAGTGCTTACGCGCGGGACACCGAGCCGACAACGGTACGGCCGATGCCGCGCACCACGACGACGTCCGCGTCGGCGGCCGTAACCTATCCGACCCGTGACAATCTCGCACTGGCGCCGGAGCGGCAGACCGAGCCCGAAACCGTTCCGGCGCAACGGGTCGCGCCGCCGGTGGTGGCCGAAGACCGCCGCTACCAGATCACCACCCTGCATCCGACCACGTACAACGAGGCGCGAGCGATCGGTGAGCACTTCCGGGACGGCGTACCGGTCATCATGAACCTCACCGACATGGCCGAGCCCGACGCGAAGCGACTGGTTGACTTCGCCGCCGGCTTAGCCTTCGGCCTGCGGGGTACGATGGAGCGGGTGACGAACCGGGTGTTTCTGCTCTCGCCGGCGAACATTCAGGTCACCGCCGAAGACAAGGCGAAGATCGCCGAGGGTGGCTTCTTCCGGAGTTGACGGCGCCATGATGAATCTGTCTGCTGTCCGACACTTTGCGGTGTGACGCAGGCGCCGACGCACGGAGGCTGTGACCGCACGTCATGAAGTCGATCATTGGTCAAGTCCTCTACCTGGTGCTGTACTTCCTCCTGCTCTTACTCATCATCCGGTTGGCGCTGACGTATGTCCTTCAGTACGCCCGGCGATGGCGACCTGGTCGGGGAGCGGCGGCGTCACTCGAATTGGTGTGGACCGTCACTGATCCGCCCCTTCATGCGTTGAGGCGAGTGATCCCACCGTTGCGTATTGGTACGGTGAGCATCGACATAGCGTTCCTCGTGTTGCTGCTTATCCTGTACGTGCTGATGAGAGTCGTGGCAGGCGTGTTGATCTAGTCACGTGCCCGCACCTGGGCGCCGTTGACGTGGTGAGCACTTCCGCGGCACCCGCAACTGACTGACCAAGGAGTCTCGATGCCGCTGACCCCGGCCGACGTCCACAACGTCGCCTTTAAGAAGCCCCCGATCGGCAAGCGGGGCTACGACGAAGATGAGGTCGACGCGTTCCTGGACGAGGTCGAGCGCGAGCTAGCGCGCCTCATCGAGGACAACAACGAGCTGCGCGCCCAGTCCGGCGGCGCACCCCGTCAGGCGACCGGTCCCGGCGCCGACTCGCGTCTCGCCCAGGAGAACGGCGACCTCAAAACACAGCTTGACCGCCTTCAGCGCGACAAGGCGGCCGCCGAGCAGGCAGCTCGCTCCATGCAGTCGGAGCTCGAGCAGCTCCGCTCGCAGGGCGGCGCGGCTCCGGCGGGCGACGGCGAGCAGCAGGCGCTGCGGGTGCTCATGATGGCCCAGCGCACCGCCGACGACCACGTGACCGATGCCCGTCGTGAGGCGGACAAGTTGCTGTCCGATGCGCGGACGAAGTCCGAGGAGCTGGTCCGCGACGCCCGGGCAAAGTCGGAGGCGCTTGATCGCGATGCGCGCACCCGCCACGCCGAGGCGATGGGCGGTCTTGACACCAAGCGCACCGCGCTGCAGAAGCACATCGAGGAGCTCAAGCAGTTCGAGCGCGAATACCGGACGCGACTCAAGGCATATCTGGAGAGTCAGCTCCGCGACCTGCACGGCCGCGGCGAAGGACTCGAAGCGGAGATGGGCCGCCCGGGCGAGGCCACCAACCGTCCCGGCGGCGGCAACTCCGGCGGTCTCGCGTCCGCCGGCACGACCAACGCCTACGGGGGCGCGGGCAACCGATCCGCCGCCATCGACTCGCCCAGTCGGTAAACGCCTACCCCCGCGGGCGGTAAGTGGTGATAGTCGGAAGCGTTCTACTCATCCTCGTCGCTGTCGGGTTGCTGGTCGGTGGCGTGGTGGACGGCTCGAACCCCTTGATCGTGGGTTCGATGGCGGCGACGGTGGTCGCCGCCATCGTTCTCGTTGTGGGCGTGCGCCAGTCCGCCGACGAGGACGACGCCGACGCACCGGCCGCTGACAACACGCCGACGCAGGTGTTCCCGTCGCCGTTTCGGGAGACGGTGGAGGCCGGACGGCGGTCCCGGTGGGACCGGTTCCGCCGCGGCGGTGTTCCCGACGGGACGGTGTTGGGCGCTGAACCGACGCCACCGGTATCGGGCGAATCGCTCAGCCGGGGTGCTATCCCCACGCAGGCGGCGGGCCGCCGCGGTCCGACCGACACGCACGACCGCGACGTTCCGCCTCAAGGCACGTCGACACACGCTGGATCGGAGTCGACAACGGAAACCGGAACCGATGACGCCGGGTTGGCCGCAGTCGGCCGCGACGGCATGACATCCGCCGCGCCGTTCGACGCCAGCGACAGCGACAGCGACGAGTATGACGACGAGTTCGATGACGAGATTCCGGCCGACGAGCCGGAGGCCGAGTCGGTGTCGCTCGACGACGCCGCTCGCGTGGCCGCTCTGTCCCGCGAGGTATTAGTGATCGACGGTCGGCCGCGCTACCACCTTGCGCACTGCGTGCACCTCATGGGTCGGGAGAGCGAGCCGCTGCCAATTGCCGAGGCGATCGAACTCGGCTTCACGCCGTGCGCGTTGTGCGAGCCTGACACGAATCTGCTCGCCGAGGCATCGCAGGTCTGAGCGCGATCAGCGCCGCCGGGATCGGCCGATGAGCGTCCCAAGCGGCTCGCCACCGGCATATTGACGGGTACGCCCATCGCAACTTCGGCACAATGGGTCATGGTCACCTTCCCGGCACGGGTCGACATGGGCGACACCGGCGTCGCGGATGCGGTGCCATCCGTGGCTCGCGCCCGCCCACGCCGAGGTGAGGCTGCCGTTCGAGCCGGACACACGAGTCGGGACACGCTCATCGCGATCAGCACCGCCGTCAAGGATCTGGCCGAGCGGCTCGCCGCCGCGCGTGGAGCGGCACTCGGCGGATGACGTACCAGCTGAACCTCGCGATCCTGATCGGTGCCGCGGTCGTCCTGGCCGGCGCTGTCGCGGTCCGGCTGTCGAGCCGGCTCGGCCTGCCGAGCCTGTTGGTATATCTCGGCTTCGGCCTCCTTCTTGGCGAGTCGGGCCTCGGCATCCGGTTCGACAATGCCGAGCTCACCCGGCATCTCGGGCTGGCCGCACTGATCCTGATCATCGCCGAGGGCGGCCTGTCGTCGCGCTGGTCCGCCATCCGACCGGCGCTCGGCGCCGCGACCGTGCTCTCCACCGTCGGCGTGCTCGTCAGCGTCGCTGTCCTCGGCACGATGGTGCATGCGTTGCTGGGATTCGGGTGGCAGCTCGCTCTGCTCTACGGCGCCGTGCTGTCCCCGACCGACGCGGCCGCGGTCTTCTCCACGCTGCGGCGGCTGCCGCTGCGGCCAAAGCTTGGCGCGACGCTCGAGGCCGAATCCGGCATGAACGACGCGATCGTCGTTTTGCTGGTGCTCGCGCTGTCCGTGCCGAACGCGCATTTCAGCTGGGTACACATACCGGAGGCGATCGGCGAACTGGTCGGTGGCGCGTTGATCGGCATCGCGGTCGGGTGGGCCGGCGCGTGGACGCTCAAGCACGTCGCGCTGCCAGCGGCCGGCCTGTATCCGCTGGCGGCGGTCGGCCTGACGATCCTGGCGTACGCGATCGGTGCATTGGCCCACACGTCCGGCTTCATCGCGATCTACCTGGCCGGCATCATGCTGGGAAATGCCCGGGTCCCGCATCGACAGTCGATCCTGGGCTTCGCCGACGGCGTGGGGTGGCTCGCGCAAATCGGGTTGTTCGTGCTGCTGGGGTTGCTCGCGTCGCCGAGCAGGTTGATCCACGCAGTCGTGCCCGGGCTCATCGTCGGCGCGGTGCTCCTCTTCCTGGCCCGGCCGATATCCGTTGCCGTCAGCCTGACGCCGCTGCGCTGGCCATGGCGCGATCAGGCGTTCCTGTCCTGGGCTGGCCTCCGCGGCGCGGTGCCGATCGTTCTGGCCACCGTGCCATTGTCCGAGCGCTTGCCCGGCGCGGAGGCGCTGTTCGATGTCGTGTTCGTGGTCGTCGTGATCTTCACGGTCCTGCAGGGGACGACGTTGCCGCCAGTGGCCCGGCTCACGCGAGTGACCGCGGACAGCCAACCGACCGATCTGCACGTGGAGACCGCGCCGCTCGATCGGATGGGCGCCGATCTGCTGGAGCTCGACATCCCGACCGGCAGCAAACTCAACGGCGTTCACCTCGACGAGTTGCGACTGCCGGTCGGCGCGGTGGTGACGATGGTGACCCGGGACGGCCAGGGATTCGTACCGGATCGGGGCACCCGGCTCAAAGCGGGCGATGCGCTGCTCATCGTCGCCACTGAGGCGGTACGGGACGCCACGGCCGATCGACTTGCCGCCGTCAGCCATCGTGGCCTTCTCGCACGTTGGATACCGGACCGTACGCAGCTGCGGCATCGCCCCCACTTCCGCCGTCGCCACCATGATTGACGGTCCGATACCAGTGGGTTACCAATAATCCGAGGTAGATGCCCTTCGTGACCGAATTCTGGTTAGATCGTGTGGCATGTTTGTCGGCCAGCTTTAGGTTCCGTATTCTTGCCAGCCTTAGCAGTGCGCGGCCACGCCGCGCCTGTCGTTTCATATATAGGGGGAAATGTGATGGCCGAGAGGGCAGGTGTCGAGCGCACGGCGCCGGCGCGCGCCCGGACGGCACACGGCGCGGCCGACATGACCGAAACGGTGCCGAGCGCGGGTCGGGCCGGCCGCTCGATCGCGGCCGCCAAGACCGCGGGGCAGGCCCGCGCCACCACGGCGACCGTGTCGGCCGCCGCGACTTCCGGGCGTACCGGTAAAAAGGCATCGACCACCGCGAAAGCCAACGGATCGGCCGGAGCCGGGGGGAAGCGGGTCGCCGCAAAGCCGGCCGCGACCAAGCCGGTCGCTAACAAGGCGCCGGCGAAGGCGGCCGGCAAGACGACATCGACCGTAAATTCGGCGAGAACCACGGCGACGCCGGTCCGGAGCAAGTCGGCCGCCAACAAGGCCGGGCCGGCCAAGGCCAGCGGCAAGACGACCGCAAGCGCGACCGCACCGACCAAGCCGACCGCGGCAAAGTCCGCCGCGACCGGGGCCGCCGCGAGCAAGGCAACGACGGCGAAATCCACCACGACTAAGACGACGGCAGCGAAGTCAACCGGGGCCAAGGCCACTGGGCCTAAGTCAACCGCGGCCAAGTCAACTGGGGCCAAGTCAACTGGGGCCAAGTCAACCGCACCGAAGTCGACCGCGACCAGGTCGACGACCGCACCGGCCGCGGCGAAGCAAGCCGCAGCCACCCGGACAGCTAAGACTCCATCCGCGAAGAGCACCCGCGGCGCGGCGGCGAAGGCCGTCACAGTCGCCCCGGGCGCCCCGGATACGCGGCAATCGGCCGGGAAGACAACGCCGACCGGAAGCGTTGCTGCCGGAGCGCCGGCGGCGGCAACCAAGCCGCGCGGCGCAACCAAGACGGACGCTCGAGCGTCCGAAACGACGAAGGCTAGCGTCCGCACTCCGACGACCAGCACCACTTCGACGACCGCCGCGCACTCCGCGGCCGAGGGAGACATCATGGCCAAGCCAGCGGACACCCAGACGACGGCCGCGACCTCGACCGCGACGCGCACCGCGCCGCGCACGTCGGGCAAGACGGCGACGAAGGTCGCACCGCGCGCTGAGCGGAGCCCGGCGGAGACCGAGAAGATCCGGGTCGCGCTCCACGAGCGCCTCGGCGAACTCCGCGACGAGTATGACCTGACGCTGTCCGAGATCACCGAGTTGCAGCGCGATCGGCTCACCGACTCGGCCGGCGACGACCAGGCCGACACCGGCACGAAGACGTTCGAGCGCGAGCAGGAAATCAGCCTCGCCAACAGCATCCTGGAGCGGGTGACCCAGGTCGAGCGCGCGCTGGAGCGCCTCGACGAGGGCGGCTACGGCTGGTGTGAGCGGTGCGGCAACCCGATCCCGGTGGAGCGCCTGGCCGCGTTCCCGTCGGCTACCCTCTGCGTGACCTGCAAGCAGCTGGAGGAACGGCGTTAGCATCGCCGTCCGCCGCCGGCGGAACGGAAAGGCATCGGTGAGGCCCGTGGGCGGCGATACCGCGCACGATGCGAGACCCGACGAATCCCGCGCATCGCACATTCGACCGGCGGCCGCGGTGAGCGTCGCCGGTTCGGGATCCTCGCAGCACACCGAGGCCGAGCCGGACGGAGTTGACCTGGACACCGTGAGTGGCACGGGCGACGACGGAACGCGTGTCGTGAGGCATTCCGACGACGCCAACGATGCGCCGGGACCACACGGCTCCCGCGCGCGCGCCGTCGCCGTGCTCGTCGTCGTCTCCGTCCTGGCGGTGGTCGCGGACATCATCACGAAGCAACTCGTGATTACCCACCTCCGCGATGGTCAGCCGGTGCGCGTCATTGGCGGCGTTCTCTACTTCGACCTCATCCGCAACGGTGGCGCCGCGTTCAGCATGGGGACGCACGTCACCTGGGTCTTCCCGGCCATCGCCATCGTGGTGGTCGGTGCGATCGCCTATCTGTCGCTGCGACTGCGCTCCGTTGGCTGGGCCATCGCGCTCGGGCTTGTCGTGGGCGGCGCGCTCGGCAACCTGATCGATCGACTGTTCCGCGCGCCGGCGCCGTTCCGAGGCGAGGTCGTCGACTTCATTTCGCTGTTCAACAACTCGGGGCGCGGGTTTGCGATCTTCAACTTTGCCGATTCGTGCCTGACGATCGGTGTCATCCTGGCCGTCCTGCTCGAACTCACCGGTCGGCATCGCGACGGATCGCGCGCGCGGACCTGATGCCGGTGAGCACATCGGATGGTCCGGCCGCTCCCGGCGGCGAACGGCGATCCGTACCGATCCCTGACGGCCTTCATGGACTGCGTGTCGACCAGGCGGTATCCCGGCTGTTCGGGCTGTCCCGCACCACGGCCGCGGCGATCGTCGAAGCCGGTGACGTCATGATCGACGGCGTGCCGCGGTCGAAGTCGGACAAGGTGACCGCCGGTGCGTGGCTCGACGTCACGTTGCCACCGGCGCCAGGCTCGGGCGCGCCGATCCCGCCGATGTCCGTTGCTGGCCTTCGCATCGTCTACAGCGACGACGACATCGTTGTGGTGGACAAGCCGGTCGGCGTGGCGGCGCACGCGAGTCCGGGGTGGACCGGCCCGACCGTCCTATCCGGCCTGATCGCGCTCGGCCAGACGATCGCGACGTCCGGAGCAGCCGAGCGCCAGGGGATCGTGCATCGGCTGGACGTCGGAACCACGGGTTTGATGGTCGTCGCGAAGAGCGAGCACGCCTATAGCGTCCTCAAGCGCGCATTCCGTGAACGGGAAGTCGACAAGCGCTATCACGCCGTCGTCCAGGGTCACCTGGACCCACTGCGAGGAACGATCGATGCGCCGATTGACCGACACCCGACAGCCGACTACAAGTGGGCCGTGGTCACTGGCGGTAAACCAAGCGTCACGCATTACGACACGCTCGAGGCGTTCCCGTCGGCGAGCCTGGTCGACGTACGGCTGGAGACCGGCCGTACGCACCAGATTCGTGTCCATTTCGCGGCCGTCCGGCATCCCTGCGTTGGCGATCTGACCTACGGAGCCGACCCCACGCTGGCGGCCCGGCTGCACCTGCAACGGCAGTGGCTACACGCTCAGTCGCTCTCGTTCGCCCACCCCCGAACGGGTGAAATCGTGACCTTCACGAGTCCGTACCCGGACGATCTCGAGACGGCGCTCGAGATTCTCCGAGCGGCGTGACTGGGCATGGCGACGACGCCTGGCACGCCGCCGTCAACGCCCGCGCAGCCGGCTGGGCGAGGCCAGCGGCCGCGACGTGATCGCTACGGCCGGCCGATGTCGAAATGGTCGGCCGCGACCGGGCGGATCCGGCGACACGCGACCGGGATGCTCGGTGGCCGGATCGGTGGCGTCGGGGCTAGCCCGGGTGTGGCTGGTTCGGGTGTGGCTGGTTCGGGTGTGGCTGGTTCGGGTGTGGCTGGTTC